>JAUXIQ010000371.1 GCA_030620925.1 Nitrospinota bacterium | reverse complement strand
TTCCGCGCCGCCCGCCGGTTATGGGCCAACCTGATAAAGGAACGTTACAACCCCAAGGAAGAAAAAAGCTACAGGCTTAAATACCACACCAACACTGCGGGCGAATCGCTTCAGCACGCCCAGCCCATGAACAACGTCATCCGAGTGGCCATAGAAGCCCTGGCTGCCGTCATCGGAGGCACCCAATCCCTTCAGACCTGCTCCTACGATGAAGGCATAGACATCCCCACTCCGGATGCCCAGCGCCTGGCGCTGCGCACCCAGCAGATCATCGCCCACGAGAGCGGAATCACCAACGTGGTGGACCCCCTGGGCGGCTCCTACTTCATCGAAAACCTCACCGACAAGCTCGAAGAAGATATGCGCGAGTTCATTGCTACCATAGATGAAAAGGGCGGCTACATCCCCGCCATCCAGAAGGGCTGGGTATCGCAGAAGGTGAGGGAAGTTTCGCTCAAGGTGCAGCGCGATATAGAGAGCGGCGAGCGCATACTGGTGGGCACTAACGCTTACAACGACGAGCCGGAAGAGGAGCGACCCATTGAGCCTTTCCAGGTTCCCATGGATGAAGTCGAACACCACCTGGAAAGCCTGCGAAAGCTGCGCGAGACGCGAGACGAAAAAGAGGTGAAACGCCAGGTGGAACGCCTGGGCGAAGCCGCAGGCCGCACCGGCGAGAACCTCACCGAATACTATATGGACGCCGCAAAAGCAGGCGCCACGGCCGGTGAGGCCACGGGGGCGGTACGCATGGCCCACGGAGACACTTACGACGTTTTCGAAGTGCTGGATTACCCGTTCTAAAAAAATCGGCCCGGTTCGGCCAACGGATAAAGGACTCATTTTCTTGCTTCAATCCATGGAGAGGGAGCATGGGACAAAAAATCGATAAGATCGACGAGGCATACTTCGCCAGGACGGAAGGGAATACCACCCTTTCCGGCATACCGCTCAAAAAAGTCTACACCCCCGAAAATGCGCCGCCGCCCGATTACAATCAGAAGCTGGGCGATCCGGGCAGCTACCCCTATACCCGCGGCGTCTACGCCGATATGTTCCAGGGGCGCTACTGGAGCAAGCGGGAAATTTGCGGCTATGCCTCACCGGAAGCCACCAACCTGCGCCTCAAGGCACTGGTGCAGGAAGGAGCTTCGGCGTTGAACGCCATCGGCGATTTCCCCACCAACGTCTGCATCGATTCCGATCACCCCCTTGCAGAAGGCGTGGTGGGTGCCCAGGGCGTGCCCGTATGCTCCTACCGGGACATGGAGGCCCTCACCGAAGGTATCCCCATGGATAAGGTCAGCTTCATGCTTACCTTCAACGCCGTTATCAGCCTTCCCGCCTACGTGGGGGTGGCGCGTCAGAAGGGCATACCCTTGGAGTCTCTCAGGGGGACTTCCATCAACACCCCGGGCCTGGCGGGATGCGTTTACGGCCCCCGCGCCCTCTACTATCAGGAGATTCCCTGGCGCCTCCGCCTTTACATGGACCACAACGAGTATGCCTACAGGAATCTGCCCTTATGGAACCCCATAAACGTAAACGGCTACGCCACGCGGGAGAGCGGCGGCGATGCCGCACACGAAATAGCCATCAGCTTCACCGAAGCGCAAGCTTATATAGACATACTGCTGGAGCGAGGTTTGAGCATAGAGCAGATAGCTCCGCGATTCAGCTTTACCTACTCCTGCGGGATGGATTTTTTCGAGGAGATAGCCAAGTTCCGCGCCGCCCGCCGGGTATGGGCCGGCATCATCAGGGAAAAGTACGGCGCTGAAGACCCCCGCCTGGGCCGGCTCAAATACCACACCAATACCGCCGGAGAATCCCTCCAGCACCAGCAGCCGCTGAACAACGTGGTGCGCGTTGCCGTCGAGGCCCTGGCCGCGGTCATAGGCGGCACGCAGTCCCTACAGACCTGCTCCTATGATGAAGGCATAGACATCCCCACCGCCGAAGCCCAGCGCCTGGCGCTGCGCACCCAGCAGATCATCGCACACGAGAGCGGGGTCACCAACGTTGTCGATCCCCTGGGAGGGTCTTACTACATCGAAGAGCTGACCGATAAGCTCGAAGAGAAGGCCCGCGAAATCATAAAACAGGTCGAGGAGCAGGATGGGCAATTAAAGGCCATGTGCAGCGGGTGGATAGAAGACAGGCTCCGGCAGCTCTCCTTCCAGCAGCAGCAGAAGGTAGAGAACGGGGAACGGGTCATCGTGGGAGTCAACGCATACAACGACGAATCGGACGAGGGCCAGCCCGTGGAGTCCTTCCAGCTTCCTGAGGGCGAGGTGGAGAGACACCTGGACAACCTGCGCGAGCTCCGCAGCTCTCGCCACAGTGAATCGGTTAAACGGGAGCTGAATAAATTAGGGGAAGCCGCCTCCAGGGAAGACGTCAACCTCACCGAACAGGTCTTAAGTGCGCTTCAAGCCGGCGCCACCTCGGGGGAAATCGCAGGGTTCATCCGCATGGCCTACGGCTACCCCTACGACATCATGCACACCATCGACTGCCCCTTCTGAGGCGGAACAGCAAAACGAACATCACGGCTCGTCAAGGGGTTCTTTTACCCTTTTTCTCTTACGAGGCCTCATCCGTTTTCTGATACATATAAAAAATGTGAGAGTCCTTAATCCTTTTTTTAACTATGGCTAAGCGCAACTTTTTAGCTATTTCCTCGAACCAGTCCGGGTAAAACCGACACGCATCGATAGGATATCGATGATAATCAAATCCGAGGCACACGGTATGCACTATCAGAAACCCGTCAGGGGACAATAGACCCGCCAGATCACTCACATGTTTATATGGGTCCAGAAGGTGCTCCAGTATTGCATAACTGAGAATAAGATCAAACAGGCCCATGGAGGGAGGGTCTTCTTCAAAATCCCATCTATAATCGACTTCCAGCAAACCCGCTGTATTTGTCCGGTTGACTTTAATTTCTCGCCCTACGAGTTTTGCGGCACTGGTATCTTCACCGGCCAATAAAGCCCTTTTAGGAGACGGAACTATATCGCGGGACCATT
>JAUXIQ010000073.1 GCA_030620925.1 Nitrospinota bacterium | reverse complement strand
GTAAAAAGGTTCCCTCAAACTCCCTCCAAAAACTTTTACGAATGTCTATTCACAAAAGTCTTGGGAAAGGGGTTTGGGGGATAACCCTTCTTCAGAAGGGTTTCCCCCAACCAGGTTTTCTAAATTACTCGTCGTAGGCGGCCATGCCGATGGAGGCGTGGGCGTAGGAGCGGCCCGCTGCCAGTCCGATACCCACGAAAATCGCCTCGGCGATCTCCTCTTCAGTGGCACCCGCTTTTGATGCTCTCAGGGTATGCGCCTCGATGCAGTAAGGGCACTGGGTGACCTTGGTTACCGCTACTGCTATCAGCTCCTTGGTCTTGACGGGCAGCACACCTTCCGAGAAGACCTTTTTATCGAAACTGCCGAAAGCCTTCGCCGCTTCCGGCTTAAGGGAACCCAGCTTCATATAATTTTCCCGTACCCCCTCCGTGGGGTAATGGTGGGGGTCTTTGCTGCCGCCCTGTTCCAGAGACTTCATATCGATGGAGGAGTGAGCGAAAGCGGCCCCTCCCGCCAGCGCGATTCCCACGAAAATGGATTCCGCCACTTCCTCTTTGGTGGCTCCCGCTTTTTTGGCACCTTTGACGTGTATGTCGATGCACCAGGGGCAGCAGGTGGTATGGGCCGTGCCCACGGCGATCAGCTCTTTATCTTTGGTGGAAAGCGCTCCCGGCGCGAAAACCTTTTCGTTGACCTTGTTCAGCTCCTGGAACAGCTCAGGGCTGGCGTCCCTCAACTTCATGATGTTCTTTCCGCCTTCAGCAGTATAGTAGTCACCCATGTCAGTCTCCTTTATCTTTAGCGAAATATTTTTATTCCGAAAAGGGGAGGCACGAGGCCTGCCCCTACGATTTGAAAATTCAGGGCCAACCCCGCGTGTCGCGGGACCGCCCCTACAAATATTCCGGTTAACTCGTCCTCCCTCTTTATCTCATCTCCTTACCTTCTTCGATCCCGCCTTCCGCGGGACGTTCCGCTGTAGAGGTTGGAGGAGGGTGGAGAAAAAACTTATCTGCCTTTGAACTCCGGCGGGCGTTTCTCTATGAACGCCCTGATCCCTTCCTGGTGGTCATCGCTTCGCATGAGTATGTCTTGCATGTGTGCTAGCTTTTCTAAAGTATTTTCCAGGCTGTTGGTTTCCAGCCCCTCGTATATGGAGCGCTTCGCCATGCGGATGGCCATGGAGGGCCCCGAGGCTATCCTTTTGGCGAAAGCCAGCGTCTCTTCTTTCAGCTTGTCGTGGGGGACCACCCTGCTCACCATGCCGATGCGCTCCGCCTCCTGAGCGTCTATGATGTCCCCGGTCCACGTCAGCTCGCAGGCTTTGGCGATGCCCACGATTCGGGGAAGGAAAAAGGTGCCCCCGTCTCCGGGAGCCAGGCCCACGCGCACGAAGACCTCGCCGAACTTGGCCTGGTCCGAAGCGATTCTGATGTCGCACATGAGCGTGAAGTCGAGGCCCGCACCCACCGCGGCGCCGTTAACCATGGCTATCAGGGGCTTGTCGATTTTTTTGACGCTCAGGGGGATGCGGTGTATGCCGTTGCGGAAACTCTTGACTATGTCCTCCAGGGTGGGCTCCTTCCTATCGCCCATTGCCTTGACGTCTCCCCCCGCGCAGAAGGATTTGCCGGCGCCGGTGATAACAATGGCCTTTACCTCGTCATCCCCGTCCGACTCTTGGAAAGCGCCCACCAGGCTGTCGATCATAGCCGGGGTCAGCGCGTTCCTGGCCTCGGGCCGGTTCAAGGTGATAAGGGCGATGCCTTCCGATTTTTCGTATAACAGGTCCTGAAATTCCATTCGGTTTATCCTCCAGAGATTTTACAAGGATCCTCAATACATTAAAAAGTAGCTTGAATCTGTTCAAAACCCCGATTACTATAGTAACGGGTTATATTTTATTCAAGTTTTTATTTGCCCTGTCACGAAGGTTAGAAGGCAGCAAACGTCTGAGACGAGGAGGAAAACGATGAATGGAGCGAGTTGCGCTGAAATAAGGCAGATTACAGTGGAACCATACGGAGTCAACAGCTATGTGCTGGTCTGCTCGGAAACCAACGATAGCCTGATAATAGACCCCGCAGACGAGGCGGAGAAGATACTGAAACTTGCCGAAGGCACCAGTGTCAAGGAGATACTGTTCACCCACGCCCATTTCGATCACATCCAGGCCTACGACGCGGTCAAAAAAGCCACCGGCGCTCCCTCCGCCATCCACCCCGGGGATATCTCCATGCTCGGCTCCAAGCCGGACCGCGAGCTGCAAGACGGCGAGATAATCCAGTGCGGCAACTTCAGCGTTAAAGTCGTACACACCCCCGGCCACACTGAAGGCGGCGTCTGTTTTCTGCTCAACGGTGATATGATAGCGGGCGATAACGTGTTCCCCGGCGGCCCCGGCAAAACTTCGAGTCCCGAAAACTTCGAGACGCTGGTGAACAGCATCGTATCCAAGATTTACACCCTCCCCGACGAAACCAGGCTTCACCCCGGCCACGGGGATGGCACCACGGTGGGGGAGTCCAAGGCTCAATACGAAGTTTTCCGCTCCAAGCCCAGAGACAAGGTCCCCTTCGGCGACGTTCTGTGGCTGGAGACATAGGGGAGGGTTTCCATCCTCAAGGTGAACGCTGATGTTACTGCGCAGGGACTAGCAACTGAAATGAAAAAAAGCGGGGGGCGTTCAAACCGGCGCCCCCTGTTTGCGTGGAGATTAATCCCACGGGAAGTTCACGACCACTCGATTGAACTCCTCCAGCAGAAAAAAGGCAGAGAGTTATTTCTTATGACGGGCCATATAGTCCCCGGAGGGCTCCACGTGCACCAGAAGGTTCATGACCTCCGGTACGGCTGAAAGCACTTCCTCCTTGACCCTGGTGGCGATGTTATGCCCTTCATTGACAGAGATGTCGGGGTCTACCTCGATGTGCACGTCGGCCAGGATATATCCGCCGGAGTATCGCGTGTTGAGGTCGTGGACCAGTTGGACGCCGTCCACGCCGCTGATGATGTCAGCTATCTTTTCTCTCACTTCCCTGCGGGCGGCGGTATCTACCAGGGCCCCGGCCGCTTTCAGACCCACCCTGGAGCCGACCACCACGATGATTACAGCCACTATGATGGCGGCGTATGCGTCCAGAATTCTCAGGGAAGGGAAGAAAGCCGCCGCGCTCACTCCCACCAAAACCGCCACCGACGATAAGGCGTCCGTGCGATGATGCCAGGCGTTGGCGATTACCGACTGGCTGCGAATACTTTCTCCCTCCTTGATAGTGTAGCGGAACAGTATCTCTTTGGTGACCAGGGATATGGCGGCTACCGCCACCGCCACGGTCTTCGTTGCGTATCCTTGATGCAGGTAGACGGCCTTCAGCGAGCCGAACCCTATTTTCAGAGCGATATATACCAGGATGGCGCCCAGGATGAGGGTGGAGAGGGTCTCGATTCTTTCGTGGCCGTAAGGATGGTCTTCGTCTTTGGGCATACTGGAGAATTTGAGACCGAGTAGCACCACTGTGTCGGTGACCAGGTCCGACAGGGTGTGCACGGCGTCAGCTATGAGGGCCTGGCTGTTTCCGTATATTCCGGCCAACAGCTTGATTATGAACAGGACCGCGTTGCATCCCAGACCGATCAGGGTGACCCTGCGTCCTTTATGATAGCCACTTTTATCTGCCGCCATGAACGGCCGTATCCTCTCTATGAATGAATAAGCGTCCTTACCCGGGACATTATGAAGCAGAGAGAGATCATACTCTACGGTCTTTTAATATATGAGGTGAGTGATAGCAAAACATCCTTCTCACGCGACAGCTCCGGGGAAATGAAGTCGCATTCGTCTTCGCCAGCTATGCGCCCCGGAGCGGTCGATAAACTTTGCGATATTGGGTTTACGCTTTAAATTTATATAAGGGGGGAAAATTAGACGGCGGAAAGGGGTGTGAGCGACATGTTTCGTGAAGATGAAGACCTGTGGATAAAAGAAAAAGAGCTGCACGTCTATAAAGGACAGGAGGCGGAAGGGTCCGCTCGAAAGATAGAAGACGAAAAGGAGCGGGCCAGAGCTCTGCACTGGATGAGATGCCCCAAGTGCGGCCAGCAGATGAAAACCATAAACAACCACGAGGTGCTGATAGATAAGTGCACGCAGTGTGGGGGCCTCTACTTCGACAAGGGAGAGTTCGAATCTCTCGTCCAAATGGAAGTCGATGATCGGATAAGCTTCTTCAAGGGGATGCTGAGCATATTCAAGCGATAGAAGGAGCGTTCCGCTTTTTCGGGGCGAGGCAGTATTTCTATAACCTGATTTTCATCATCAGGGGCAGGTGGGTTTATTAAAGCCTGCTCTTCGGTTTTTCTCATCCTCTGGCAGAAGAGACCACCGTCTCACCCGGCGGTCAGGCCTTTATGTTTCAGGCGCGGAGGGGACCAGCAGGGCTGGGAGCTCGGCGGCGCTTTTCAGAACGCTGCATGCGCCCGCCTCCATGAGTTGCTGCGAGGAGTAACGTCCGGTGAGGACGCCTATGTTGAAGGGTATGCCCACCGCCGTCCCGGCCACTATGTCTATGGAGCTGTCCCCCACCAGGATGGTCTTTTCCGGCACGCTGCCCAGTTTCTTCAGGGCCGCTTCGAGATGCACGGGGTGCGGCTTGGCGGCAGGGACGTGGTCGCGGGTGAGCAGCAGGTCGTGGGGCAGGTCGCATCCCTCCAGTATTATCTCCACCGCCTGGGTGCAGTTGCGGGTGACTATCCCCAGCTTGTAGCCCATCGTCTTCAGCTGCAACAGGGCGCGTTCCACTCCCGCCAGAATCTCCCCCCGGCGGGCCGCCTCCAGCTCCATCTCTTTTATCATGTCGTGGGCCCGGCCGCTGAAGAGCGTGGCCTGCCCGCTGTCCCGTCCTTCAAGGTTGGCGTGGATTTCCTCCAGAAGCTCCAGGGCGTAGGATTCTTGCAGCTCCCCCTCGCTTATCCCGAATTCCGCGGCAAGGGCCAGAAGGCCCCTTTTCATTGCCGCGAAGTCTATTTCGGCGCGGGCCAGCGTACCGTCGAAATCGAAAATAATGGTGTCCACGTTTGCGAAGTCCATGGTGCGAATTCCCCCTCGTCCTCTTAAGTTTGAAACTCTAACACTACGTTAAGACCATTTCAACACTATTGAGCCGGTGCTGTTTTGCGCTGAACAGGCAACATAATATATCGTGCGTCTTCGGGCGGTCAGATAGTTATTTGTAGAATTTGCAATCTGCCTCTGATAAAGTTCTAATCTGTTATCAAACAGTTACAGCGCTAATTCTATTTTTCAGAGGAGAAAGGGGGCGGCCATGTTAGAAGAGGTTAGGATGGGGGCCGGAGGCGAGCCTTATTACAGGGTCGAGCTGCGTGACGAAGCCAGTGGGCTCAGGGGTTTCGTGGTGGTTCACAGCCTGGTCAACGGCATTTCCGCCGGCGGGCTTCGAATGCATCCCCGGGTAACTCTCAAGGAGATCGGACGCCTTGCTGAGACCATGACCTATAAATTCGCCGCCGTGGGCGTTCCCATCGGCGGAGGTAAATCGGGGATAGTGGGCGACCCGGCGGGCAGGAACAAGAAGAAGCTGATCCAGGCGTTCTCCATGATGATACGCCCCTTCCTGCGCAGCATATACCTTACGGGCGAGGACATGGGCATAAACGTCAACGACGTGGCGCTCCTTTACGGGACGGCGGAGATCAACCCCATCTCCGTGGCAAAGGAAAGGATGGCCGACTTGGGAGTAGAGCTTGAGTTATCCGACGATCTGGACATAACGGATACCGAGGGGAACCTCGAAGAGCTGCTCAACGGAAAAGGGCTCGCCGAATGCGTAGAAGAAGCCTGCCGTTCTTTGAAAATGAGCGTTAGAGGGGCAGGGGTGTCCGTCCAGGGATTCGGCACCGTGGGCGGGAGCACGGCGCTGTTCTTGAGCGAGATGGGGATGAAGATAGTCGCCGTCTCCGATATCGAAGGCGTGATCTACGATCCCCGGGGGCTGCCGGTGGAGAGAATATACGCCGCCAAAGACCTTAACGGCAGGATAGACAGGCGGAAACTGAACTTTGATTACCGCAAACTCCCCGGCAGCCGATGGTTGGAAGTGGATGCCGATATATTGGTTCCCGCCGCCGGGAAGGATGTGATAAACAGGAGAAACATGGACAAGATCAAGGCCCGGCTCATCGTGGAGGGAGCCAACATCCCCACCACCGCCGAGGCCCAGGCCGAATTGTGTAAAAGGAGCGTTACTGTTATACCCGATTTCGTGGCCAATTCGGGGGCCGCATGCGGTTTCGGCTGCCTTATGACGGGGCAGGTGGAATACAGCGCAGAGAAAATTTACGGCGAGATGTGCCGCCGGATACGACGCGCCACCAGGCGGCT
Organism: Nitrospinota bacterium; assembly: GCA_030620925.1. Taxonomy (GTDB): domain Bacteria; phylum JAUXIQ01; class JAUXIQ01; order JAUXIQ01; family JAUXIQ01; genus JAUXIQ01. The sequence goes on along the minus strand of JAUXIQ010000073.1, from coordinate 1,812 downwards.
GTTGAAAGAGAGCAGGGAAGAGAATATCACTCCCAGGCAGGCCGCCATTCGGATGGCGGAGCGTCAGTTGAAGAAATGGGGCGGTCAGCGGAAGCTCAGCGCCATCAGATAGAAGGCCCGACTGCACTGATTTTTTGTCTAAGATCTGAGAAGCTGGTAAAGGTCTCTCACCGACATGCTGTCCAGAAATCTTTTGAAGATTTTGGCCGCGACGAGAGGATTTCTCAGAATTTTTTTGACGATCAGGCGTTTAACGAATTTAGCCTTGAGCTTGAAGAGCGTCTTGGAATCGATGGCATCGGGATGGATAGCATGGATGGCGAACATCTTATCCCAGTGTTTCTCCTCGTCAATAAGACCACTGGCGACGGCTTCATCCCAGAGGGATGTTCCCCTGAAAGCGAGCAGGGAGTTGAAACCGAAGGTGTTTATCTTCAGGCGCTCTGCAAAAGTAAATGTCCGCTCTAACTCTTCGACCGTTTCTCCGACCGATCCCAGTATGAAGAACCCGTGTATTATGGAGATACCAGCTTTTTTAGCGTTTGCCACCCCCTTTGCAATGTCGGGGAGCTTCGTTCTCTTTTTCATGCTGTCCAGAATTCGCTGAGAACCGCTTTCGATCCCGAACATGACCATGTCGCAGCCTGCCGCGGAGAGTTTATCGAAAATTCCGTTTACCTGGGGATCGATCCGCCCCTCACATGCCCACTTAAATGAATGGTGGTTGGCGATCATGCCTTCGCATATCTCCTCAACCCTCTCTGTTTTAAGGAGAAAGTTGTCATCGATGAAACAGAAGGAGCTGTAGCCCTCCCGCTCTATCTCGTCGATCTCCTTCAAGACGTTTTCCGCCGAGCGGAACCGGCATTTCCTGTTGCTGAAAGTGGGGCAATTGCAGTATACGCAATCGAAAGGGCAGCCGCGAGAAGATTGTAACGTGGTGAATGGACGGTCCCAGATGACCGCCGGCGCAGTCAGCGGAAGGGAGGCTATATAGTTTATGTCCAGGCTTTCTCGATCGGGAAAGGGGATCGAATCGAGGTCTTCGATCATTTCACGATCAGGAGTCTCGACCACTTCACCGGCCTCAGACCTGAAGGTTATGCCCGGTATGTCGTCGAGCTTATCGAGACCTTCCGCCAGGTCCCGGATGATGCCCTCACCATCTCCCCTCGCCACTATGTCAACCGAAGCCTCGGAAGCGACTATCTTTTCCGCGTTGATGGTGGAGAATACCCCGCCGTAGACTATCTTGGTTGAGGGGAGAGCGGCTTTTATCTTTCTGGAGAGGCTGCAGGCTGCGGGGTAGCACACGTTGCTCAAGAAACTGATGCCGACCATATCTGGTCGTTCTTTGATGAGCGATTCTACGAATTTTTCATCCGAATATTCCGGATGGCTCTGATCCGAGAGGGTTACCTCGTGTCCCGCTTGCTTCAGGATCGATGAGAGGTACATGATTCCCAGGGGCGGCTCGCCGTATACGTAATGCTTCTTACCGCCCGGGTAAGGGTTTTTCACTCTCCGATTGACGAACTTTGAGGAGGGTAGCGAAAAATACCGCTTGTCTCTTACGAAAATGAGTGGAATTTTCATAACATCAGTCTGAATTAAGAGGGAACATCGAAAAATCTCTTGCCCGAAATCCTGAATACCCATTTATACCATATTTTCGACGCATTGGACACTTTTTAATTCCTAAAATTCAAATAACAATATTTTATTTTAAAGGTATTATTCTTACTAAAGTAAGCTTTTTCGTCTCTGATGTGCAGCAATTTATTTAGAATACGTGTTTCTCACCACCGGTGG
>JAUXIQ010000216.1 GCA_030620925.1 Nitrospinota bacterium | reverse complement strand
ACGAGACATTGCGAGGAAAAATTGGGCGGCCGTAGGGGCGACCGGCCGGGCGCCCATAAGACGAAGCGTCGTGTCATTCTGAACGGAGTCCCGCGGAGCGGGACGGAGTGAAGAATCTCGCCTGCCCTGGCAAACCCCGCGGGCTTTATTCTGCCCCCTCCTGCTGTAGAGACAATTCATGAATTGTCTCTACGAACTTTTATAAATAAAACGAGATTGAAAGCCGGATGACAAGATGGTATAAATTAAGTGTCAATTAAGAAAAATCGGGGAGGGCGTATATGAGCGGGAAAATCGGGGTTATCGGCGGCAGCGGACTGTATCAGATGGAAGAGCTTCAAGGGGTAAATGAGATAAAAGTCGATACCCCATTCGGCGACCCCTCCGATGCCCTCATTACCGGCGTCCTCGACGGCAAAGAGATGGTTTTCCTCCCCCGTCACGGTGTCGGCCACCGTATTCAGCCGACCGACCTCAATTATCGGGCCAATATCTACGCCATGAAGAAGCTGGGCGTGGAATGGATAATTTCACTGAGCGCGGTGGGGAGCATGAAAGAGGAGATCGCTCCGGGCCACATAGTTATCCCTGATCAATACTATGATAATACCAGGCGGAGGATCAGCACCTTTTTCGGGAACGGCATCGTTGTGCACATATCTTTTGCCGATCCCACCTGTGTGAAACTGAATTCTATTCTTTCGGGGGCGGCCCGGGCCGCCGGCTGCAGCGTCCATCAGGGCGGCACCTATCTTTGCATCGAGGGACCGCAGTTCTCCACCAAAGCGGAATCGAATATATACAGGGGGTGGGGGGTGGATGTCATCGGCATGACCAACGCCACCGAATCGAAACTGGCCAGGGAGGCCGAAATATGTTATTCCACCGTGGCCCTGCCCACCGATTACGATGTGTGGCGCGAATCGGAGGAGACGGTTACCGTGGAGCAAATACTGGCGGTGCTTAACGCCAACGTTGAGAGGTCCAAAAACATAATAAGGGAGGCCGTTAAATCGCTGCCTTATGAGAGGGACTGCGGTTGCCCCGGCGCCCTCAAAGATGCGATCCTCACCGCTCCGGAGAAAATTCCTGCGGAGAAGAAGCAGGAATTGGAGCTGCTCCTGGGTAAATATCTGAGTTAGAGCTTCACAGCATTCTCGACGATTTTGAGATAAGTTGTACCTGCCCCAAATACGTCCTTTTATAACCCTTATGTATGGAGGGGGAGAATGGGTAAAAATTCTGAAAGCTTGTTTCGGGCTGCACAAGAGATTATCCCTGGAGGAGTGAACAGCCCCGTGAGAGCGTTCCGTGCGGTGGGAGGCGACCCTCCTTTCATTTCCAGTGCGTCGGGGTCTAAGATTTACGATGTGGACGGCAACGAATACATAGACTACGTCTGTTCCTGGGGCCCCATGATTCTGGGGCATGCCCACCCGCGGGTGGTGGAAGCCCTGAAGGAGGCCGTGGGACGCGGTACCAGCTACGGCGCGCCCACGGAGCTTGAGGTGGAGATGGCCCGGCTGGTGGTGGAGGCAGTGCCTTCCATAGAGATGGTGCGAATGGTGAGCTCCGGCACAGAAGCCACCATGAGCGCCATCCGCCTGGCCAGGGGTTATACCCAACGGGACGAGATAATAAAGTTCGCCGGCTGCTATCACGGACACGCTGATTCACTCCTCGTAAAAGCGGGTTCGGGAGCAACCACCTTCGGAGTGCCGGACAGCCCAGGTGTGCCCCCCGAGCTGGCGGGGAAGACCATCACCCTCCCCTATAATAACCTGGAGGCGGCTTCGGAGTTCATGAATACGCGCGGGGAGGAGATAGCCTGCATTATCCTGGAACCCGTTGCGGGCAATATGGGAGTGGTTCCCCCCGTGCAGGGGTTTTTGAAGGGGCTTGAGGAGCTGTGCCGGAAGTCCGGCACACTGCTGATATTTGATGAGGTGATAACCGGCTTCAGGATGGGCCGTGGAGGGGCGCAGGAGCTTTACGGCGTAATGCCAGACCTCACCGCCCTGGGGAAAATCATAGGAGGAGGGCTTCCGGTGGGCGCTTATGGGGGTAAAAAGGAGATTATGGAGCAGATATCCCCCACAGGCCCCGTATACCAGGCGGGCACCCTTTCCGGCAACCCGCTGGCCATGACGGCGGGCATAGAGACCCTTTTGGAGCTCAAGGAGAACCCCCCTTACGCCGCGCTGGAAGAGAGGGCGGCGAAACTGTGCGGCGAAATTCAGGCCGGAGCCGCCGAGGCGGGCGTCCCTACCTTCCACACCCGGGTGGGCTCTATGTTCTGCACATTTTTCAACGAATCGGAAGTCAGCGATTACGACTCGGCCAAGGGATCCAACACGGAGCTTTTCGCAAAATATTTCACCTCTATGCTCAATGAAGGTATAAACATTGCGCCCTCGCAGTTCGAGGCCGGTTTCCTTTCCACCGCCCACACTGACCGGGACCTGGAAAAGACAGTAGAGGTAAGCCGTAAAAGCTTCAAACAGCTCTGAAAGACAAAAGGATGCATAATAGAGGATAGCAGCGGCGCGGCGGGCCGTGCTCCCATACGGTTCGCGTGTAGTCGGGCATCGTGCACCGGGATATTGGAGGACGTTACAGGCAATGGGCGAGATAGTTGACGTAATGGCCAGGGAGATTATCGATTCCAGGGGCAACCCTACTGTGGAAGTCGAAGTGTTATTGATAAGCGGCGTCATGGGAAGGGCGTCCGTTCCTTCAGGCGCGTCGACGGGAGAGCGGGAAGCGATTGAGCTGCGCGACGGCGACCCGTCCCGGTATCAGGGCAAGGGAGTGCTCAAGGCGGTGGATAACGTCACCCAGGTCATCGCCGCGGAGGTTATCGGCCTGGAATCCATGGAACAGGCCGAATTGGACGAATTGCTCATAGAGCTTGACGGCACCCCCAATAAAGAGAAGCTGGGCGCAAACGCCATTCTGGGAGTTTCGCTGGGGGTTGCGAAAGCATCCGCTGAAGAGCAGGGTGTCTCGCTGTATCAGTATATCGGGGGAATAACCGCCTGTGAGCTGCCGGTTCCCATGATGAACATCCTGAACGGCGGCGCCCACGCCGATAACAACGTGGATATACAGGAATTCATGATCATGCCCCTGGGAGCGGAAAGTTTTTCCGAAGCGCTGCGTATGGGCTCCGAGGTCTTCCATTCCCTGCGCAAAGTTCTCAAGGAGCGGGGTTACAGCACTTCTGTCGGCGACGAGGGCGGCTTTGCGCCTGACCTGAAGTCCAACGAAGAGGCGCTGGAATCGATAGTGCAGGGGATCGAGGCGGCCGGTTACCGGCCGGGCGCTGATATTTATATTGCGCTGGACGTAGCGGCCAGCGAACTGTATCGTGACGGAAAGTACCATCTGTCCGCCGAATCGAAACCGGAAAAATCCACCGATGAGATGATAAAATACTACGAGGGGTTGCTGGACAGATACCCTATAGTTTCCATCGAATACGGACTGGCGGAAGGGGACTGGGACGGCTGGCGCATCATGACCGCCAAACTGGGGACCAAAATTCAACTGGTCGGCGATGACATTTTCGTCACCAACCCCTCCATTTTCAAACGGGGCATAGAGCAGAAGGTTGCAAACTCCATCCTGATAAAGCTGAATCAGATAGGCACGCTCACCGAGACGCTGGAAGCGGTAGCCATGGCCGGCAGAGCCGGGTACACTTCCGTTATCTCCCATCGCTCGGGTGAGACGGAAGACGTTACCATAGCCGACCTGTCCGTGGCCCTGAATACAGGCCAGATCAAGACGGGTTCAGTCTCCAGGACAGACCGCACGGCCAAATACAATCAACTCGTTCGCATAGAGGAAGAGTTGGGCGACGGGGCGGTGTTCAGGGGGAAGCAGGTTTTGAGGCAATTTCAATGAGGGACCGTCAGGAGCAGATGAATAAAGAGGACAAAAACCACAAGTATCTCCTCATGGGCGGAATAGTAATTCTGTCTTTTCTTATCATATTGGCGGTTTTCGGAAAGAAAGGCGTATTTCAGCTTAAAGATATGCGCCATAAGAAGACGGTCGTTCAAGCTGAAATCAATCGGCTGGAGGAAGATAACTCAAGACTTAAAGAAAAGATTCGAGCCCTGAAGTCGGATAAGAAGGAAGTCGAAAAACTGGCCCGAAGTGAGCTGGGATTGGTCAAAGAGGGAGAAGTGGTATATCAATTCGTCGGGGAGAAAGAGTAAAGACGGTAAGTGAAAGGATTTAAACATAATTTGCATATATATTAAAGAATCGCGGGAGCTTGACTTTTCATCCGCTAAAGGATACTATTAGGCGCTGTATCGGTGCGGGGTGGAGCAGTACGGTAGCTCGTTGGGCTCATAACCCAAAGGTCGCTGGTTCGAATCCAGCCCCCGCTACCAGCATATAACAAGGGCTCAGGAGTAATCCTGAGCCCTTTTGTTTTATACTATAAAGGTTCTTCCCAACAATATTCCCAACACACAGAGCAAAAATAGGGCTATTTCGCTCCTTTCTACCTACCCCTT
>JAUXIQ010000440.1 GCA_030620925.1 Nitrospinota bacterium | reverse complement strand
CGCCGCTTTCAGCCATCCTGTTCCCCTTTTATGGTTGGAAATTCAAGACACTGAGAGAACCTTTTTGAAAAAAGTTTCTCTCAGACTCTCTCCCAAAACTTTCATTCAAGGCGCTTGAATAAAAGTTTTGGGAAGGGGGCAAGGTGGCCCCGCGCCACGCGGGGTCCAAAAGGGTTTCCCCCTAAAAAACTCAGCCTCCGAAGGGTATCCTCCACAGCCCGTAGATATCGCGCCAGACGTTGCAGATTTCGCCCAGCGTGGCGTATGCCCGCACCGCCTCTATGACCGCGGGCATGATGTTTTCATCCGTCTGAGTCACCTCGCTCAAATCTTTAAGAGCGCGCTCCACGCGGGCGTTGTCCCTCTCCCGCTTGACTTTCTCAATCTTCTCCGTCTGTATCTCCGCCGCCCTCGGATTGGGGCGGAACAAGGGGAACTGGTAAGGCTCTTCTTCCACCTGGTGACAGTTGACGCCCACCACCGGTATCTCCCCCCGGTTAACCTTCTTCTCATGCTCTTCCATGGCTATCATGAACTCACGGTGCACCCAGCCCGATTCCAGCGCGGGAACGATGCCGCCCATGTCTTCTATCTTCTGGATGTACTCCCAGGTGCGTTTCTCCAACTCGCTGGTGAGACATTCCATATAGTAGGAGCCGCCCAGGGGGTCCACCGTATTGCAGATGTTGGTCTCCATTTGCAGCAACTGCTCGGTGCGGATGGAGAGCAGCATGCTCTGCTCGGTGGGCAGGCAGATGCCCTCGTCGTAGCCGTTGGCATGCACCGACTGCGCACCACCCAGGGCACAGGCCAGGGTCTGGAAAGCGATTCGCACCAGGTTATTGAGGGGCTGCTGGTAAGTGTGGGTACAGCCTGCAGTTTGGGCATGGAACCTGAACTGCATGGCCTTGGGGTCGGTGACTCCGTAGCGTTCCTTGGTAATGGTGTGCCACATGCGGCGACCGGCGCGGAACTTGGCGATTTCTTCAAAGAAGTCGTTGTGGCACCCCATGTCGAAGGTAAAGGGACGGCAGAAATTATCCATGGAAACACGGCCTCGGCTGCGCTCCTCTTCCAGGTAGCTTATGGCGGTAGCCAGCAGCAGGCCCAACTCCTGAACGGCGTCGATGCCTTGTTCACGATAGCTGTATGAATCAACGCTCACCGGATGCCAGCGGGGAGCGTTCTCTATGCACCATTCTATGAGGTCTATGCCGAAGCGCAACTGATGGCGGGGCGCCACCTGGTCGGCAAGATAAAGGCAGCCCAGGGAGGTCATGATGTCGGTCTGGGTGGTGCCGTCCAGCTCCTCGAATTTGAGGCCCCGTTTCTCGGCCATGACGAAGTACATGGCGTGCAGAGCGGGGCTGGTCATCATGGTGGAGATGATGGCCGTAGCCGCCTTGTCTATGGGGAGCCCCTCGAACATTAGCTCCATGTCCAGCAGAGAGTCCACCGAGACACCCGATGCGCCCACGTCCGCCGCCACACGATGATCGTCCGAATCGAGGCCGCCTTCGGTGGGGGGATCGAAGGCGATGGAAAAACCGGTCTGCCCCAGCTCGTATTCCCGCTTGTACAGCTCGTTGGTCTCCTCCGGCGTCCCGTGGCCGGAATAGCGGCGGATTGTCCACAGCCTGGAGCGGTACATGCTGGGGTAAATACCCCTGGTGAAAGGCGGCTCGCCGGGTTGGCCTATGTGGCGGTCGGGATCGATATCCGCCATATCTTCTCCGGTATAGACCCTCTTTATCGGTATACCCGAACCCGAGAGAAATTCATCTTTCAGCTCTTTCTTGAGCATCTTCCACCTCCGTATCTTTCAAGACAATTTTTCATGCCGGCTCCGGAAACGACTGTTTCCCGGATATTTCCTCTATACTGATCTCTATGACCGCGGTCTTGCCGAAAATGGACGGCTGGAATTCGAGGCCGACTTTACCCGGCTCAAACTTCTGGAGCAGAATATCGAGGGCCTCTTTCTTTTCCGCCTCGTCTTCCACCATACGCGCCCGTCCCTGAATGATCGCGCTGCGATAGGAATAGCTCACCTCACAGCCGCTCTCCCCCGTTACCACCGTTCCCAGCGGCTCGTCCACCTCGAAGCAGACCTGAGGGTTAGCTCGGATGTTATCTATCTTCCGCCCCTCCAACGCACAATGAATATATATTTTGTCCCCCCGGTGGGCGAAGTTCACCGGCGTTATATAAGGAACCCCATCGGCGCACGTCCCCATCCGCCCCACTTCCGCTTTATCCAGCAACTCATCCATCGCCGCCCTGTCGGTTATAGCTTTCTCCGCTCGTCTCATGGTCGCCCAACCATTCTGATATCAAAATCCAAAGATTTATATACTGTTCCTTGCCCGCCGAGTTGCGTTCCACACCCATCTGCCAGGGAGTTATTCGCCGATGATCTTTATGAGCGCCCTCTTGCGCCTGCCGCCGTCGAACTCACCGTAAAAAATCTGCTCCCAGGGCCCGAAGTCGAGCCGTCCTTCGGTTATGGCCACCACCACTTCCCGCCCCATTACCTGCCGCTTGAGATGGGCGTCGCCGTT
>JAUXIQ010000382.1 GCA_030620925.1 Nitrospinota bacterium | reverse complement strand
TCGGAGATAACCTTCTCAAAAGCGCCTCGGGCCGCGGCGTCCTCTAATTTCAACATTTCCTTATAGAGACGGGGCATGTGGCGTTCCAGTAGTTTGTAGGCGGTTTTGACGGAGAGTACGAACATCCCGCTGTTCCAGAGATGCTTGCGATCCCGGAGGAACTGCTTCGCCCGCCTGGCATCCGGTTTTTCCTCAAAGCGGACGGCCTTGTAAACCTCGAACTCTCCCTCGGTATAAGCCCGCTTCTCCTTGGCGATGTAGCCGTATCCCGTTTCCGGATGAGTGGGCTCCACGCCCAGGGTAACAAGATGCTCACCCAGGAGCGCTATTTCTCCCGCCGCTTCGAGCGCCTTCCTGAAGCTCTCGGTGTCCCTTATATAGTGGTCCGCGGGAAGGAGGGCCATCACCCCGTCCGGATCACGCATTTTTACCGCAACCGCGCCCAGAGCCATGCAGGCGGCGGTGTTCTTGCCTTCCGGTTCGGCTATCACGTTTTCCCCGGGTATCTGAGGCAGCTCATTGAGCGCCTCCTTGTAGTGCTCCATGCCCGTCAGCACGATGGTCTTTTGCCGGTCGATCAGCGGGAGCAGGCGTTCGGCGGTCTGATTCAAAAGGGTGTCTTCGCCCAGAATGTTTAAAAATTGTTTGGGCCGTTTGCTCCTGCTCAGCGGCCAGAACCGCCTGCCCGCGCCGCCGGCCATTATCACCGCATACATCTGGAGCACCTCCTCATGTGGAAACTTTTCTGTGATACCCCGACTCAAAAAAGCTCTTTCCAATTAAAAAAAGAATTTGATCAATAGGAAACCACCAACCAGCAGTATAATGAACAGCACCGAGAGGATATTGAAATACTTCTCTATGAAAGCCTTAATGGGCTCGCCGTAACGAAATATCAGCGCGGCCACCAGGAAAAATCTGGCCGCCCTGCTGGCTGCTGAAGTAATGATGAAATTACTGAAGTCCAGGTTAACCGCCCCCGCGGTTATCGTTATCAGTTTGTAGGGTATTATGGTAAAGCCCGCGGTGGCCACTACCCATACATCATACTGGTGATACAGAATCTTTAGTTTTTCATACTGTTCCATGGCACCGTAGAAGTTGATGATCGGTATGCCCACGGACTCCATAAGCTTCAGACCGAGGAAGTAGCCGAATGCCCCTCCCGCGACGCTCCCCGCCGTGCAGACCAATGCGTAGTTGAGTGATTTGCGGGGAATGGAGATGGCCAGAGCTATGAGGAGGACATCTGGGGGTATGGGAAAGAAGGAGGATTCGCTGAAGGCCAGCACCAGCAGCGCCCATACGCCGTAAGGAGTTTCGGCCCAATGCAGCACCCAGTCGTACAGTCTTTTAAGCACAACACCTCCGCATATTTACACAGGAGAAAACGTTGATATGGATGGGAGCGCTGTTGATCAGGGAATGACGTCCTTTAGCTGGGAGAAGCTTCGGAGATAGTCGTAGATAAGTCCCTGTATCCTCTCCAGTCCCTCTTTACTCCTGGATTCAAATCTCAGTACCAGTGCCGGCTGGGTATTAGAAGCCCGGATGAGGCCCCAACCGTCTTCGAAAACGATGCGTACGCCGTCTATGTCTATGGTCCTGTATTCTTTTTTAAAATGTGCGGATATTTCTCTGATCAGCTCGAACTTGACGTCATCGGGACATTCGATCCTTATTTCGGGGGTCGAGAAGGTCTCGGGCACGTCGGCCAACATCTCGGAAATGCTTTTATCGGACTCTGAGAGCATGCGCAGCACCCTGCAGGCTGAATATACGGCGTCGTCGTAGCCGAAGTATCCGTCTGCCATAAAGATATGGCCGCTCATCTCTCCCGCCAGCAGTGCCTTCTCCTCGCGCATCTTGGCTTTTACCAGGGAGTGCCCGCTCTTCCACATTATGGGCACGCCGCCGTGCCTTTTAATATCCTCCTCGAGGGTCTGTGAGCATTTCACGTCGAAGATTATCTTGGCTCCCGGTCGTCTCTTGAGCAGGTCCCTGCCGAGCAAAAGCAGCAGCTTGTCTCCCCAGATTATCTTTCCGTCCTGATCCAGCACTCCGATTCTATCGGCGTCGCCATCGAAAGCGATGCCCACTTCGGCGTCGCCGGAACGCACTGTTTTTACAAGGTCTTCCAGGTATTCGGGGACTGTGGGGTCGGGGTGGTGATTGGGGAAGTTTCCGTCTGGCTCACTGTATAGTTCCGTGACCTTGCAGCCCAGGTCGCGGAACAGGCGGGGCGCTACGATACCTGCCATGCCGTTGCCGCAATCCACGGCTACCCTAACAGACCTGTTCAGCTTGACGTTCTGGTTGATGTAGCTTATATAAGGGTTGAGGACGTCCTCTCTGCCGCAGTTTCCGGTTCCTTCTTCGTAGTCTTTGCTTTCGATGATTTTTCTGACCTTCTGGATGTCGTCTCCGTGGAGTGAATCTATGCCCTGACACAGCTTGAAACCATTATAATCGGGGGGATTGTGGCTGCCGGTTATCATAACCCCTCCCTCCACGTTCGAGTTGTGGAGGGAAAAGTAGAGCAGGGGCGTGGTTACCATCCCCAGGTCGAGGACATCGCATCCGGTGGAAATAAGGCCCTCTACTAGTGAGTCCTTGAGCCAGGGGGAGCTGAGCCGGCAGTCCCTTCCCACGGAGAGCCGCCTGCAGCCCAATCGCCGCATATAAGTTCCGAAGCCCGATCCTATATGTCCGGCCATTTCAGGGGTGAGGTCTTCATCCACCACACCCCGGATATCATATTCCCTGAAAATTTGAGGATTAATTTCCATTGTTTTCCTTTTCACTAGATACCATAAAACCCTATTAGATGGGTAATATACATATACTTAAATTTAAAATCCGCTCTCTTTTTTAATTTTATCATGCGTTGAGGGGGTGGTCAACGTAAAGAGGAAAAGAGGCTTCCTTGAGGCTTATTTATAGTTGAATAAATAT
>JAUXIQ010000080.1 GCA_030620925.1 Nitrospinota bacterium | reverse complement strand
TCCAGCGCCCGCACCGAGGCGCGCTGTATGGTGGCGCCGTCGGCCATGGGGTCGGAGAAGGGAATGCCCAGCTCCACTATATCCGCCCCGTTCTCTTCGAGCGTCTTCACTAGCTTGACCGTGGTCTCCAGATCGGGGTCTCCGGCGGTGATATAGGGGATGAGGGCCTTTTCATCCCGCCTCTTGAGCTCCTGGAATACCTCTCCTATCCTGCTCAAAGGCTCACCCCCATTTCCTCCGCTATGATCCCCATATCCTTATCGCCTCTGCCGGAAAGACATATCACCAGTATTTTCCCCTCGCCCAGCTCGGCGGCGATCTCGGGAGCGCGGGCCAGGGCATGTGCGGGCTCCAGGGCGGGGATTATGCCCTCCTGCTCGGCCAACAGCTTGAATGCCTCCAGCGCTTCCCTATCCGAGGCGGAGGTATATTCAACCCTCCCGCTGGCTTTGAGGTAGCTGTGCTCGGGGCCCACACCGGGGTAGTCCAACCCCGCGGAAACCGAATGGGGAACCGTTATGAGGCCGTTTTCATCTTGCATCAGGTAGCTCATGCTGCCGTGGAGGACCCCCGGCGTACCCACCGCCAGGGGGGCGGCGTGCTTGTCGGTATCCAGGCCGTACCCCGCCGCCTCCACGCCTATCAGCTTCACCTCCTCGTGCGACAAAAAGGGGTGGAACATACCCATGGCGTTGCTTCCGCCTCCCACGCAGGCAAGGCAGCAGTCGGGGAGCTTTCCCTCGGCATGATTCATCTGCTCGATGGTCTCCCGCCCTATGACCGCCTGGAAATCCCTCACCATCAAGGGATAGGGATGCGGCCCGACCACCGAGCCCAGGATGTAATGGGTGGTCTCTATGTTGGTGACCCAATCACGCATGGCCTCGTTGACGGCGTCCTTGAGCGTGCGGCTCCCTGAAGAAACGGGGATCACCACCCCTCCCAGCAGCTTCATCTTGAACACGTTGAGGGATTGCCGCCTGATGTCCTCCTCGCCCATGTATATCTCGCATTCGAGGCCGAACAGGGCGGCGACCGTGGCGGTGGCCACGCCGTGTTGTCCGGCGCCCGTCTCCGCTATGACCCGCTTTTTGCCCATGTGCATGGTCAGGAGGGCCTGGCCCAGGGTGTTATTTATCTTATGGGCGCCGGTGTGGCAGAGGTCCTCGCGCTTGAGATAGACACTGGCGCCGCCCCACAGACGGGTGAGGTTGTCGGCGCGATAGAGCGGCGTGGGGCGTCCGGCATACTGGCGGAGGCAGTCATCCAGCCGGGCCTGGAAGGAGGAATCCCCTTGGGCGTCCCTGTAGGCGCGCTCCAATTCCTCGAGGGCGGTTATCACCGTCTCGGGGACGAACCTGCCCCCGAAGGCCTCGAAATATCCCCGGGCATCGGGTAACCCTCTGCTTTCCATTTTCCGTTCTCTCTCAATCTGTTACGGCGTTTTTGGCTTCCCGGATGAACTCCTCGATTTTACGATGGTCTTTCCGGCCGGGGGAGGACTCCACACCCGTGCTCACATCCACACCATAAGGCCGCACGTGGCTGACCGCCCGGGCAACGTTCTCAGACGACAATCCTCCGGCCAGTATTATCCTCCCGTATTCCCTGGCCCGGACGGCCACCTCCCAGGAGGAGGTCCTGCCCGTCCCACCGTACAGGCCCTCGACCCTGGCATCCAGAAGAAAAGCCACCACTTGGTACGACCCCATCTCACTCAGGTCTTCTTCACTCGCAGCGCGAACCGCTTTAATCACCGGCCTGCGGACTTCTTCACACATGGGGGCCGTCTCGTCGCCGTGGAGCTGAGCCACGCCGAGACCCGCCTCATCCATATACTTATTAACCGTCAATGGGTCCTCATTCACGAAGAGACCCACCGTGGTTATGAAGGGGGGCAGCGAGCGGGCTATCCTGCCGGCATCACCGACGGTGATATACCTGGGGCTTTCGGGATAGAGCACAAACCCCACGGCGTCCGCTCCAGCTTCAACGGCGGCCCGGGCATCATCTTCTGTCGTGATTCCGCAGATTTTGACCTTAACCATCACTTTTCGCCGGAGGCGGGCCTTTGCAATCCCAGCAGCTCCCTCAGTTTATCCCCGGGCCTTTCCTCTGCCATGAAAAGCTCACCGATGAGGAAACCGCGCACACCGGCCGCACTTAGCTCCTTCAAGTCATCCAGGCTCTTAATGCCGCTCTCACTCACCACCAGCCTGTCGTCGGGAACGTGGTTAATAAGCCTCAGTGTGTTGGTGATATCTGTTTTGAAAGTCTTGAGGTCCCTGTTGTTTATACCCAGCAGCCTGCAGGGCACGGCAAGTGCCTTTTCCATATCCTCCTCATCATGTATCTCGATCAAGGGGTGCATTCCTAACTCGGTGGCCTCGAAGAAGAGGTCCACTATCTGCTCCACATCCAGTATCGCCGCGATGAGCAGAACGGAGTCCGCACCCCAGGCCCGGGCCTCGTATAGCTGGTACATATCGAAGATGAAATCTTTTCTCAGAATAGGTATGCCGCACGTCTCCCTTATGGACTGGATATGCTCCGGCTCGCCTCCGAAATATTTTCGTTCGGTGAGAACGGATATGGCCGCGGCGCCGCATTCCTGATACTGTGCGGCAATGTCGCAGTGGTTCATATCCTCCTTTATAACGCCACGCGATGGGGATGCTTTTTTTATCTCGGCGATGATTTTGTAAATCGGCATATACTCTTCGGGGGCGCTTCCCAGGCACTGCAACAGGCACCTCACCGGAGGCGCATCTACTGCCCTGGCCTTGACTTCATTAAGCGGTTGCCTGGTTTTGGCCAGCGCCAGCTCTTCCAACTTATCGTTGACTATTCGGCGCAGCATTTTCACCCTCCGCTGCAAAACTCTCTCAGCGCATCAAGTTTCCCCAGCGCGGCCCCCGATTCCAGGGATTCCCTGGCCACGGATACGCCCTCTTTGAGGGAAGGAGCCGCCTCCGCCGCGACGAGTGCCGCGGCGGCGTTGATGAGCACCACATCGGTGCGATGCCCTCTTTCTCCCTTTAATATATTAAGGGTTATATTCGCGTTATCCCGCGCCGTGCCGCCGGCGAGATCATCCAGGCCGGCGACGTCTATGCCCAGTTCCCGGGGGTGAAGGGAATAGGTTTTAACCACCCCGTCGCGCAGCTCCGCTATCAGCGTCTCACCGGTGTTGGAGATTTCGTCCAGTCCCTCCATGCCGTGGACCACGAAGCCTCTGCTATGCCCTAACTTTTTCAACACCTCCGCCAGGAGACCGGTGAGTCCCGGGGCGTATACCCCGATTATCTGGCAGGAGGCGCCTGCGGGATTGGTGAGGGGGCCCAGGAGGTTAAAAATGGTGCGCTGGCCCACCTCTTTTCTGGGTCCGGCGGCGTGTTTCATGGCCTGGTGAAAGACGGGGGCGAACATAAAGCCGATACCCACCTCCTCTATGCAGGCTTTGACCCGCAGGGGCTCCAAATCGATCTTAACATCAAGCGCTTCCAGCAGATCGGCGCTGCCACACTTGCTGGAGACGCCCCGGTTTCCGTGTTTGGCCACGTATACCCCCGCACCGGCCACTACGAAGGCGGCGGTGGTGGAGATGTTGAAGGTGTGGGCGCCGTCACCGCCTGTCCCGCAGGTATCTACCAGGAGGGGTGCATCGACCTCTATAACCGAGGCCCTGGCCCGCATGGCTTTAGCACACCCTGCTATCTCGTCCGGCGTTTCCCCTTTCATCTTGAGGGCCACCATGAAGGCGGCGATCTGGGCCGGTGTAGCTTCACCGTCCATGATGGCCTCCATGGCGCAACGCGCTTCTTCCTCCGTGAGGTTCCGTCCGTCAACCAGTTTGGCTATTTCACCCTGCATGATTATTCACAGTATCCACCTCGGGGATCGACTGATGCCACACTCACCCGGCCCCGGTCTTCACAAACGAGAGGGTGAGCAGGAGCGATCGCCCCGCGGCAGGCGAAGCCGACCCTACTTTGAGAAGGACTTGACGTAAAACACCACCGCCCACCGGTCGTCCTCGCCCATCTGGCCGCCGAAGGGGACCATAGTCGTTCCAGGAATACCTTTAGTGATCGTATCGTATATCTTCTGGGGGCTGCCCCCGTATTTCCATTGACCGCTGTTGAAATCCGCGGGTTTGGGTGTCAACGCAGCAGCCACCGGACCCTTGCCGTCGCCGTTGAGGCCGTGGCAGCTTACGCAGAGTGTGGCGTAGATACTTTTACCCTTCTCTATCATTTCCGGAGTGGCTTTTTTTTCATCGGCGTAAGCCTTTTCGACTAAGGGGTTCATCAACCCGGTGTTTGCGTTTTCTATCCATTGTGTTGTGCCGACCAGAAGGAAGGCTGCAATCACCCCCAGTCCAGCCGCCCAGCGAATTCCGCTCGATGTCATCTCAACCTCCTCTTGAAATTTACCCGCTCGATTTCATGAAGCGGATAATTTTTTTACTGCGAACATATCTGCTCGAAAAATCTTTCTGAACAACCCGCCGCAGTCGGGTTTCAGAGTGAGCCGCCTGCTTTACAAGTTGAAATAGGTTATCAAAAGGAAGGATATAAATCAATAAATGAAGATGAATGTAGTATATACGACTCTGTACACCTTGGCCGCCGTTCAGGGTCGCAGATAGAGGGCTAAATAGATGCCGGCCCATACGATCATTATCACGTATACCACCTTGAGCCAGCCGGGAACCTTACCTTCTTTCTCTTCGATGTCGAAATGTTCGTATTTATGGTCTGTCATTTTAAATCGACTCCCCGTTTCTAATTAATTTATTACTCCTCTGGTTCGATTGCTCACTTTTCGGAAAATGATTTAACGTAAAATACGAGACCCCGGCGGTCTCCCTCGCTGAGCTGCGCCCCGAAGGGGGGCATGGCCGTGCCGGGGACGCCCCTGGTGATGGTGTTGAAAACTTCCCGGTCGGTTCCACCCTGTTTCCATTCGTCGTCCGTGAAATCCGCCGGTTTGGGCGTGAGTGCTGCGGCCACCGGGCCTTTGCCGTCTCCATTGGGGCCGTGGCAGCCGACGCAGAGCTGCTGATAGACCTGTTTCCCCTTGGCCAGCAATTCCGCCGAAACCGCCACTGGAGCCTTATCGACCCCTTTCTCCTCTTCTTTGGGCGCCGCTTCAGCCGCCCTGGCGGCGCGCCAATCGCCTATCCCCGTGCCCAGCTTCTGCAGATAGGCTGTGAGCGCTTTTACTTCCTCATCGGTCAGCCATGTATATTTGGGCATCACCGATGCGGAGACCAGCGCCTGGGGGTTTTTCAGATGCGCCGTATGCCACCCGTCCGTCCTCTTGCCCCCTTCCCGGGCCAGATCGGGGCCGATCCTCCTGGTGCCGAACAGTTGCGGTTTGTCGTAAACGTACTCGTTGATCGAGGAGACGGGCCCGTACCTCTCGCTTTCGCCTCCCACCGGCCTGACAAACTGGGTATGGCAGTGCCAGCATACTTCCCGGATATAAATTTTGCGTCCCAGGCTCTCAATTTCGTTATAGTCGGTGAGGTAAGGCGCGGGCTTTAAGTCGGCGCCCTGAATCCAGGGCAGGATCCCCACTATGAAGAACGAGATCATGAAAAACCCCAAGCCGGCTATAAATATCAGATTATTCAATCTCATCGATTACTCCTTCAGGGTATCAATATATCTATGACGCTGAAGCATTGCCCTTTATTCCGCGCGCTATGAGGTTTCGGCCGTCACCGGTTTGCCCGAAGTAATGGTTTTAAAAACGTTAACAACGAAGAGAACCTGGGCGGCTATTATCACCGAGCCGGCGGCGGTCCTAACCAACCAGTAAGGCTTGGCCGCCTGAAGAGGGGTATAGAAGGAGACTCCGGCGCTCCACATGGTCCCTTCTATCAGGCCTACCGCCCAGAGGGTCAGCAAGAAGACGGCCACCGGTATGAGCGTGAGCCAGTAATGGGCCTCGCTCAAGGTTTTGCTCCATATCTGTCTGCCGGTGAGTGCCGGGAGCAGGGCGTAAATGGCGGCGATGACCCAAAATGAGAAGACGCCCAGTAGCGCCATGTGGGCATGCCCCACTACCCAGTCGGTGAAATGCAATATGGGCTGCAGCGTCGCCAGCGCCTGAACGGGTCCCTGTATACAGGTCAACAGATAGAACAGGGCGCCTGCGATGAGAAATTTCAAGGGGGTGTTTCCTATCGCTTTTTCCCAGTTGCCTCTCATGGTGCCCAGGAAGTTGGTCATCACCGTCCACACCGGAAGAATGAGCAGCATGCTGGTGACGATGGCCACCGTCTGCACCCAGGAGGGTATGGCGCTGTATATAAAATGGTGGGCGCCGGTGAAAGGATACAAAAAGGCCAGCGTCCAGAAACCGAGTATGGAAATTTTATGGCTGTAGAGGGGGGAACGGGTGAGGACGGGGAATAGATAATAGGCGATGGCCAGACCGACCGGCGTCACCCACAGGCCCACCACGTTGTGGATATAGAAACCGGAGATGGCCGCGCCGTTTACGCCCGAGGCGAAATAGTAGGGGATGGTGTTTCCCACGGCGTAATTCATGATCGTCCATACCAGAGCCCCGCACAGGTACCACAGGCTCACGTAGAGCTGTTTTTCCTTCCGCCGGAACACCGTCTTGAACACGTTGACGGTGACTATGATCAGCGCCGCCATCACCAGAATATCCACGGGGAAAGCAATTTCAGCCCATTCCAACCCCTGGTTGTAGCCCGCCAGGAGGGTAACCACGACTATGACTATTATCCCGTTCCACATCCAGAGGGTAAGCCTAGCCAGCCTGTCGCTGTACATGGGGACGCCGGTAAGACGGGGGGTAAGGTAGTAGGCCAGTCCGATGAAAGCGGTGGTCAGCCAGCCGAAGACTATCCCGTTTGTGTGCACCAGCCGAAGCCTCCCGTAGGAGAGCCATGAGATGTGTCCCAGGAAATCGGGGTAGAGCAGTTTTAAAGAGATGATCAGGCCGATCACGATCGCCACCATGAACCATATTAAAGACGATATGAGGAAATTCTTCACCAGTTTGGTATCCACCAGGGTATCACTCATCCGGCTCTCCTCCGTCCTTCTCCCGGTTATCGCAAAGGAAACCGAGTTCCCTCTCCAGCATTCTATGTTTCACTCCCTCCATTTCTTTAAACTGGCCCGTCCTGTAAGCCCAGAACAGCAGCAGGAACACCCCCAGGCCGAAAAAAACCAGCAGCAGTATGAGGGGCAGGGAAAACAGGCGGTGGTCGATCGCCGCCCCCCCTTCTTCTCTCTCAGCGGTAATTATCGCTCCGATTATAATAAGGGCCGCCCCTGAAGCAATCAAGCCCCACCCCTTCTTGACGCCTCTGGCCAGAAAGACGCCCAGCAGGAAAAGAATCCCGGGAAATATGAGGGCCAGGCCGCCCCCCGCCATGACGTAGAGGGATAGAGGCTCGCCCGGTTTTTCGCTGACGGTGAGATGTGCGGCCTGTGCGTATCTGAAAACCAATGGGAAGGAGCATCCTGCCAGCACTAACGATTTCAACTTGCTGCCCATGGAGATCGACCTGCTTTATAACGGATATCAACTACGCTTGAGGTAAAATTATTTCCGCTCGCAGTCTTTGCACACACCGTGGAATTCCACGCTGTAGCCTGTCAGCCTGTACCTGTTCTTCACCGAACCGGGAAGACCGGTCATTTGAGGGAGTTCTTCAGAGATATCCTCTATTCGGCGGCAGATGGAGCAGATTATATGGTGGTGGGGGGTAGCATCCGGATCGAAGTGCCTGCGGTCCGCTTC
>JAUXIQ010000078.1 GCA_030620925.1 Nitrospinota bacterium | reverse complement strand
TCTCACTACCGGCGAGCAGTACGACGCCGTGCCCTTTCCGGAGTTCATGCGCGATCTCATTTCGGCGGGGGGGCTCCTGCAGTATGTAAAGGAAAAGATGGAATTATGATGCAGTTTGTTGCGTTTCCAACCCCGATGAATTAAATTCGTTATATCTTATCTCTAAAAACGAATTGCTTAATATAGATACTATCGGGGTGTCGGGTTGAATGCGAGTGAACTGCTGCAACAAGCCAAAGGGGTGTTAGATGCCAACTGGAGGGGGACACACACCATCCCCGCCCCCGGGCTATACCCCCATCAGTGGAGCTGGGATTCCGGCTTCATCGCCATAGGCCTCTCCCATTACCATCAGGAAAGGGCCCAGAAAGAGCTGCTGACCCTGTTCGAGGCGCAATGGGGGAACGGGTTTCTACCCCACATCGTTTTCAATCCTGAAGAGCGATCCTATTTCCCCGACCCTTCCTACTGGAACTGCAAGGGACTCTGCCCGCAGACCCCGCAAGAGTACCTTACCTCCGGCCTCACACAGCCGCCCGTCCACGCCCTGGCCGCCTGGTACATCTACCGCAACGCCCGGGATAAGAGCGGGGCGGTCTCGTTCCTGAAGGAAATCTTCCCCCGTCTGACGGACCTTCATCGTTACCTATTCTCCAAGAGAGACCCCGAAGGATGCGGCCTGGCTTCCATCTATCATCCCTGGGAGAGCGGTCAGGACAATCTCCCCTGCTGGGACGAACCCCTGAGCAGGGTTATGCCCGTCGACCTTCCCTCCTACCGGAGGGTGGACGTGGAACGAGTGGGCAGCCAAGAGGAGCGGCCCTCGGATGAGGATTACGATCGATACATTCACATTGTAGAGGTTCTTAAATCAGCCCGATACGACGATGAGGCCGCATACCCCATAATGCCCTTCCTGATTAAAGACCTTTGCATGAACACTATCCTCCACCTCTCGACCCGGAGCCTTTACGAGATGGCCCGCCTGTTGAACCGGGATACCAGAGAGATAGAGGGCTGGCTGGAAAAATTACGGGAAGGGCTTCTCGAAAGATTGTGGGACCCCGAGGACGGACTGTTTTACAGCTATGATCTCCGCCGCCCGGGCCACATACGCAAGAGAACCATTTCCTCTCTCATTCCGCTCAGCACGGGAGTTCTGGAGAAAACAGACGCCCGGCGCCTATTGGAATGGCTCAACCACTCCAATTTTTGCGGAGACTGTAATTGTAAATATCCCTTCGTTCCCAGCAGCGGCGTGGAAGAGCCCGATTTTCAGTCCGTCACCTACTGGCGGGGGCCGGTCTGGATAAATATGAACTGGCTCATCATCAAGGGCCTGATCGAGTATGATATGATAGAAAAGTGCGAGGAGATAAAGCAGTCTCTCTTCCAGTTGGCCGAAGAGAGCGGCTTCAGGGAGTATTACGACCCCTTCACCGGCGACGGCCACGGGGCCGGTGATTTCTCCTGGTCCGCCGCTTTGATTATAGATTTGCTCATGTCGGATGGCGTGAAATAGCAGCAAATCGGGAATCCCCTTTTTCAAGGAGAAATTAGTATGGACAGCGACATAGCCAGCAGGTTAGGAACGCTTTTTCTGGATCAGGCCATGGCCGCCGCCGGAGAAGGCGATCATCAAAAGATGTCCGAGCAAATCGAGCTGCACAGGAGCGCCCAGCGCAGCCTGGCGCCCGTCCGCACCTTATGGATCAACGACGCCCTGGCCCTCATAGCCGATAAAACGGGCGAGGAAGAGGTGCTGAACCTCTGGAGGGAATGGCTTTCTTTCGGATTCGAAAGGTTCGATGCACTGGGGGCGAAGGGGCAGTTGGAGAGGCTGGCCGGCTCGCATAACTCTCTGGGGTCCACCATAAAGAGCGTGGAAGAGAAGGAAGACCGCTACGTCCTCACCCTGGACCCCTGCGGCAGCGGAGGGCTGATGCGGCGCAAGGAAATGCTGGCAACGGACCGGGGGGTCACCAAAAAGGGTTATCCCTGGTCCTGGGGAAGAGCCGGTGTTCCTTACTACTGCGCCCATTGCGCCATCGGCGGCGAGATAATCCCCATGGAGAGAAAAGGTAAGGCCTGGTACACCATGGAATTCCCCGACGATCCCCAGGCCCCCTGCGTTTACAATTTTCTTAAGTAAAAGCGTAAAATCTTTCATTACCCCACTAGCAGGAAGGAAGGGGCAATGTTCCGGGAAATCAAAATCAAGTTCACGATAATTATGGTGCTCTCGGTTTTCGCCTTTTCAGCCATTGTATATCAGAGCTATTCTGAGGCGGAGACCGGCGGGGTGCAGGGTCAGAAACCTCCCAAGAAGAAACCTGGTAAGCAACCCCCGCCCCCTCCCGCTTTAACAAAGGGGGAAAAGTGGGGTTTCGTTGAAGGCGAGCCTCCAGGGTGGAGCAAGGGCCATAAGGAGGGTTGGCGCGATATGCTGCCGCCCGGACTCCAGAAAGGCAGGGACAAAGGAAAGATCAAAGCCTTCAAAGTGAAATTAAAAAGCGCTGAAGATAAAATCAAGAAAGCGAGCGAGAAAAGTAAATTAAGCAGGAAGGAGCTCAAGGAAGCTTTGCTTTACATGCAAATTGCGGCGAGGAGCGGGGTGCCGCCGGAGGCGGCGTCGGGCCTTGTGGCGCGGATGGTGAGAGAAGATGAATTTACCGATAGCATAGAGAAGGCTACCAGAGCCTATGCTTACGGTTTAGATAAACAGATAGATTTTGATGGTTTGGGCCACTTCGTTGCACAGAAGCTCAAAGAGGGCTTGGAGGGGGATAGCCTGGCTGAGGCCATTTACGATGAAGTCGATAGAAGGGCTGCGGGGCTGAGAGTCAAATGATAATGAAAATGGGCGCTGAAAATAGTCCGCAGTGGCGACCCGCCTGCCGCAACATGAAAGATAAACACACCCGGTGGCTACTGTCATTCTGAGCGAAGCGAAGAATCTCGCATATTTTGGCTACCGCTTGTCTCTTTCCACAGGGCGTATCGCTGCAGGGGAAAAAGTGAAGGGATTTGTAAAAAGCTTCAAATAACGAGGGTTTGCCCGGGTAGGCGAAATTCTTCCTCCCGCTTGTCGCGGAACTCAGAATGACAGAATGCAGCGGTTTTTCTTTCTTAATATTGGCTCGGCGGGAAGCTCCAACATTTATCAGATTATAGGGGCGATCACGCGCTTCGCCGGATCCTGTTCGCCCTGAGGTGAGTGATCATGGAAATGGGTGCTGAAAAAGAGGTGATAGCAATAAAAGTCGAGGGTGAGTTCTACCAGTGCGAGGTTTGCGGCTATACGGATGGGTTCCATACCTCCCTGAAGAGAGAGGCAGAGCAGGCGGAGATATATCTGATCTGCCCCCAGTGCCACCAGCGCTATCGCCTGGGATGGAAAATTAAAATATAATAGGAATGTTCACCACGCGTTTCTGGTATAATTGTTCCCTCAAACTGCCAGAAAAATTGTCGTTCTGAGCCTCCGTACCACGATAGGCGGGATCGGCCGGGGGGCAATTCACGGTTTTATCGAGGAGAGGGTTTTATGAAGATGAACATAGCCGTCCTTCCGGGGGACGGCATAGGTGTGGAAGTCATGGAGGAAGGGGGCAAGACCCTTGAGACCGTGTGCAACGTTTTCGGCCATCACGCGGAGACGGAGACGGCCCTGGTAGGAGGCGCGGCAATTGACGCCAGTGGTGAACCCCTCCCGCCCGAAACGCTCGACCTGTGCAAGAAGAGCGATGCCGTTCTCCTGGGCGCGGTGGGCGGCCCCAAGTGGGACGAGATGGACTACTCCGTCCGCCCCGAAAGGGCCATCATCGGGCTCCGGGGTGAGCTGGGCCTCTATGCCAACCTGCGGCCGGCTCATCTCTACCCCTCCCTGATCGATGCGTCCACGCTCAAGAGGGAAGTCGTAGAAGGCGTGGACATTATGGTGTTGCGGGAGCTCACCGGAGGCATATATTTCGGCGAGCCTAAAGGCATAGAAGAATATCAAGGCGGGCAGCGGGGAGTGAATACCCTAGTCTATACTACCCCCGAAATCGAGCGCATAGCCCGCACCGGTTTCGAGATCGCCATGAAGAGGCGTAAGAAGTTGACTTCGGTGGACAAGGCTAATATATTGGAATCATCCGAGCTGTGGCGCAAGGTGGTTAACGGCGTTTCCGCCGAATTTCCCGAAGTTGAGGTGAACCATCTATACGTGGATAACTGTGCCATGCAGTTGATCCGCGATCCCCGCCAGTTCGACGTCATAGTGACCGGCAACATGTTCGGAGATATACTCAGCGACGAAGCGGCCATGCTCACCGGCTCCATAGGCATGCTGCCTTCCGCCAGTTTGGGCGGCGACGTAGGGCTCTACGAGCCGGTCCACGGGACGGCGCCCGACATAGCGGGACAGGGCAAGGCCAACCCTATAGCCATGATCAATTCCGTAGCCATGATGCTGCGATATTCTTTTAACCTGTCCAACGAGGCGGAAGTTATTGAGAACGCCGTCTCCAGCGTGTTGGATAAGGGCTACCGGACGCCGGACATCATGCCCCGCGAGGCGGGGGGCTGCAAACAGGTGAGCACCTCTGAGATGGGCAGGCTGATCATCGCAGAGGTGGAAAAAGCCGGATAGAAAATAGAAGGGACCGCTTGAATAAATCAGCGTCCGTGGTAAACCAATAGGAGAAGCGTACAATGTCGGGCAAGGGTTTAAACGTGGCAATCGCCGGTGCCACCGGAGCCGTGGGGGAAGAGTTCATAAGTATCTTGCAGGAGCGCAAGTTTCCGGTGGCCGACATCAGGTTCCTCGCTTCGGAGCGCTCTGAGGGGAAAAAGCTCGAGTTTTCAGGTGAAAGCATCAAGGTGGAAGTTCTCAAGGAGGACTCTTTTGAAGGTATAGAGCTCGCTCTCTTCTCCGCCGGAGGAGCGCGCAGCAAGCAGTTCGCCCCGGCGGCGGTCAAGAGCGGGGCGGTGGTGGTGGACAACAGCAGCACCTTTCGCATGGAGCCCGAAGTGCCCCTGGTGGTGCCGGAAGTGAATGCCCACGCCATATCCGGGCATAAGGGCATCATCGCCAACCCCAATTGCTCCACCATACAGATGGTAGTGGCCCTCAAGCCGCTGCACGACTATTCCCGCATCAAGCGGGTCATCGTCTCCACCTATCAGTCCGTTTCGGGGACGGGCAAGAAGGCCGTCCATGAATTGGAGTCGCAGGTGAAGAACCTCATGAGCATGCAGGAGATCGAATGCAGCGTCTACCCGCATCAGATAGCTTTCAACTGTCTCCCCCACATAGACCGATTCGAGGACAACGGTTTCACCTTCGAAGAGATAAAAATGATTAACGAGACCCGCAAGATCATGGAAGACGACGACATGGCGGTTACCGCCACCACGGTGCGCGTACCCGTCTTCTACGCCCATTCCGAATCGGTGTACATCGAGACCGAAGAGAAGATCACCGCCGACACAGCCCGGGAGCTGCTGCTCAACGCCCCCGGCGTACAGGTGGTTGACGACCCGTCGAAGAATGAGTATCCGCTGGCCGTGGAGGCCGCAGGCAAAGACGAAGTCTTCGTAGGGCGAATCCGGGAGGACCTCTTTTCCTCCAACGCCCTGAACTTGTGGGTGGTGTCCGATAACATACGCAAAGGAGCGGCGCTTAACGCCATACAAATAGCCGAAAATCTATTTGAGACCGGGTGAAACCCGAGGTTTTCCCCAGGGGGGCTGATCGCCCGCCCGGTTTTTTTGATTCGCCAGGCCCAGGAGTAATCCCTGGGCCGTTTATTACTTTTATTAACGGGGGAGGAGAAAGGATGGACCTTCAGGGAAAGACTGCGCTGGTTACCGGAGGCTCGAGGGGTATCGGCCGCGCTGTCTGCCTGGCTCTGGCCGGGCAGGGGGCGGATGTGGCGGTGAACTATCAGGCGGCGTCCCAGGCCGCCGAAGAGGTGGTTGCGGAAATAAAAGGAATGGGGAGGCGCTCGTTCCACCATCAGACCGACGTCTCGGATAACCAGCAGGTGACGGCCATGGTGGACAGGGTCATAAGCGAGCTGGGCGGCATAGACATCCTTATAAACAACGCCGGCATAGGGGCCAGCGGAGCATTCATCGATGCGGACATCGAAGAGTGGCAGCGTGTAATGAATGTAAACGTGAACGGCCCTTTTTACACCATGAAGGCGGTGCTGCCCCACATGCGCCAGCGCGGCGGAGGGAACATCATCAACATCTCCTCCAACATAACCAAATGGTATCCGGCCAACAGTTCCGTCTACGCCACTTCCAAGGCGGCCCTCAATACGTTTACCCAGATAGTCGCCAAGGAAGAGGCCGTGAACAACATCCGCATAAACATAATCTGTCCCGGACTCATAGAGACCGATATGGCCCGCGAGGGCATCGCCCGGCGTAGCGAGGAGGAAGTTAAGGTCTTTATGGAGGGGATGCCCATGAAGCGCATGGGCCAGCCAAGTGAAATCGCAGAAGTGGCGGCCTTCTTGGTTTCCGATAAGGCCAGCTACGTCACCGGTCAGCTAATTTTCGTTAACGGTGGCGACCGCTAAGAATAATTTTCACCAGTCAAGCGGTTTCCTGTCCTGGAAAAAACCTCCCGTCGGCCCACCGTCGGGGAGTGTAGCCAGCCAGACTATGGTATCCGCCCCTTCCTCCGTGCTTCGAGGTGCGTTGGGGCCGCCCATGTCCGTCCTGGTCCATCCGGGGGAGCCCGCGTTTATCAGGATATTGCTGTCGTTCAGCTCGAGGGCCAATAATAGTGTGATAACATTGAGCGCCGTTTTGGATGTTCGATAGGCCATGTTCCCCCCGCTCATGCCCGATAGCTGCCCCATCTGGCTGGAGACGTTTACTATCCTCCCGTAGCCGTTTTCCTTCATCAACGGGATGAATTTCTGGCATAGCGCCAGTGGGGCGTTCACGTTGGTTTCCATGGTTTTTCTCATCGTGTCCAGGTCCATTTCCATACCGCTCTTATCCGTGTCGATATTGATCCCGGCATTGTTGATCAGGATGTCCAGTCTTCCGAACTCTTTCCGAACGTATTCATAAAGATCATCGATGCTCACCTGATCGGTAACCTCCAGGCGGTGGAAATGAACGTCCGCGCCCTCCTTCTTCAATTTTTCGCAGGCTTTCTTCCCTCTCGCCTCGTCACGCGCCGTCAGGATGACCTTTATTCCCTCCCCGGCCAGCAGTCTGGCGGTCTCGAAGCCGATCCCTTTGTTCGCACCGGTAACCACGGCAATTTTCCCCCCGCTCATAACAGCCTCCAGATAGTTGACATAGAGTTTCGTTTCCCTACCAAGAAATTTATTAATAATTTAACCACAGATTAACACAAATGCACGCGGATGAAAGCCCATTAACCACTAAAACATTAATAGCACTGAGATTTATTTTAATATCAGGGTTTATCAGCGGAACGTCACGCGGCAGGCGTGATGTCTACCCTTTGCTTCGCTCGAGGGTGTGCTCAGAATAGCAGTGGCAGGCAGGCTTTTATCTTTCGAATCGCGGCAGGATGCCGTTCCTACATTGGGGGTAGTCCCGCGGAACGCGGGACAGGCGCGATTGTAGGGGCGTATTACATGCGCCCCACTAGGGCGGGTTTCAAACCCGCCCCTACGACAGCGCATCGTGTCATTCTGAGCGAAGCGAAGAATCTCGCTCATCTGAGCTATCCGGTTTCTCTCCCCGAAAAAACGCCTGCGAGAAGGGAAAGGGGGTAAGCAAAAACCTCAAAGAAAGCGGGTTTACCAGGGTAAGCGAGATTCTTCACTCCG
>JAUXIQ010000350.1 GCA_030620925.1 Nitrospinota bacterium | reverse complement strand
GAGGAACACTTTTTACAAAAAGGGTTCCTCAATTCTCAGCCCCCCAGATAGAGGCGCTTGACTTCGTCATTATTTAAGAGCCCCTGGCCGGTATCTTAGAAACGGTTGCGACCCAATTCCAGAACGTAACCGCGATGGGAAACCTCCAGCGCCCGGGCGGCGTTCTGTTCCACCAGCACCAGGGTCATGCCCAAACCGCTCAGCTCCAAGATTTTTTCGAATATGGTCATGACGAAAAGGGGGGATAATCCCAGCGACGGTTCATCGAGCAAAATAAGCTGAGGGTCCAGCATCAGCACCCGCGCGAACTCGAGGAGTTTCTGCTGGCCGAAGGATAGGTTGCCCGCATATTCGTCTCTAAGCTAATCCAGGCCCACAAACCCCAGCAACTCCAGGGCTCGTTTCCGCATCCGGTCATAGTCTCCGTGGTGGGCCACAGCCATCAGATTATCCAGGGACGGCATCTCCCTGAACACCCTGGTTATCTGGAAGGTCCTCCCCATACCCAGGCGGGAAATACGATAGGGTTTGAGATTATCTATCCGGTGGCCGTCGAACCATACGGCGCCGCTGTCAGGCTTGAGGGCGCCGCTGATCAAGTTGAACAGCGTGGTCTTTCCCGAACCGTTGGGCCCTATCAGACCACTGATGCAATTTCGCTCCACTTCCAGGCTGCAATGGTTGATGGCCTTAACGCCGCCGAAGCTTTTGTTTAGACCCACCACGCTGAGCACTGCATCTTCGGGCATCTACTTCTTTTCTTAATATCCAGGATTAGTGATGCATGGCTCATGACAATTAATAATTTCTTATGCACCATGGGTCGTTCATCATCTATCCTGTTCAGGCGGGCCGGAAGTATTCCTTGGTGCCCCTGGACTCGAAAGCATGAGCGATCCGGTTAAGGGCCTGGACGTATGCGGCGCAGCGCATGCTGGTCTTGGCCTCCTGCGACATCTCATAGACCCGGCCATACTCCCTGGTCATTATCTCCTTCAACCGCTCACGTACTTCATTAATCGTCCAGTAGTAGCCGGCACGGTTCTGCACCCACTCGAAGTAGCTTACCACCACACCGCCCGCATTGGCAAGAATATCCGGCACTACGGTAACATTCCTGCTGTTGAGTATGGCGTCGGCTTCTCGACTCAAGGGTCCATTGGCCAGCTCGAGGACTACCCTGGCCTTCACTTTGTCAGCGTTCCTTTCGGTTATCTGGTTCTCCAGGGCGGCGGGGATCAGGACGTCTACGTCCAATTCCAGCAGCTCCTCGTTGGATAACCGCTCGTGCTCCACCATGTCGCACACCGTTCCGTGGCAATAGACTGCGTCCAGCCGCTTCTCGCGGTCTTTCACCTCTTTTATACTCGGCGGATGGAGTCCCGCCTCGCTGTAAATGGCCCCCTGCGAATCGCCGATGGCCACTACTTTGTAACCCTCTTCGTGGAGAAGCCTGCCGAAGTGGAACCCCACGTTCCCGAATCCCTGCACGGCCACCGTGGTTTCCCCCGGATTCAAGCCCAACTGTTTTGCCACCTCCAGGAATACATAATACCCTCCCCGGCCGGTGGCGTCTTCGCGGCCCAGGCTTCCCCCCATGCCCACGGGCTTTCCGGTAATGGTCGCCGGTACCTGCCTGCGCTTGATTATATTAAACTGATCCGACATCCAACCCATGATGACGGCGTTGGTGTACACGTCGGGAGCGGGAATATCCACGTCCGGTCCGATGAAATCGGCTACTGCGTCTATATAGCCCCGGCTTAAGCGCTCCAGCTCGAAGCGCGACAGCTCTTTGGGATTTACCGCCACCCCTCCCTTTGCTCCCCCGAATGGCAAATCCACTAGCGCACACTTTATGGCCATCCAGAAGGAAAGGGCCTTCATCTCGTCAATGGTGACAAGCGGGTGGTAGCGCAGGCCGCCTTTGGTGGGGCCGCGCGAGTCGTCATAGCGGACCCTGTATCCTTTGTATACCTTCAGGGAGCCGTCGTCCATGCGCACGGGAATGGATACCTCCAGGGAGGCTTTGGGCCACTTGAGTTTCTCTATGGTATCATCACTTACACGGGTATACCTGAGCGCCTCCTCCATCTGGCTGAGGGCGGTCTCGAACAGATTGATATCTCCGACCTGAGTCTGCATCT
The DNA here is from genome assembly GCA_030620925.1 of Nitrospinota bacterium. Classification (GTDB taxonomy): domain Bacteria; phylum JAUXIQ01; class JAUXIQ01; order JAUXIQ01; family JAUXIQ01; genus JAUXIQ01. Next base: position 1,052 of record JAUXIQ010000350.1, on the reverse strand, counting down.
CACTACCTCACTGTTACGATTAATTGCACGAAAAATGTAAAGTTTTACCTCATTAAAACATAGGTCGGAAAACAGAAAATTCAATGTACGGGATAGTGCGCCATTGAAAACTCAGGTTCCGCGCGGCGCTCCATCATCCCTGGTCGTAATCGCCTCCGGAGAGTACAGCGGATATGAGGATCAGCCTGGGGCGCCAGTTTCCTTTAAAGAAGCACACTTCTTCCGTGGTGGAAAAGCCGGCCTGAGAAAGCAGGCTCTTCCATTCATGGAGGGTATACATTTTAGAACCGCTTCGGATGGGCCTCCTGTCTCTCAGCCTTCTCACCATGAGATAGAAGGGAACTATGACTCTGCCCCAGGGCTTTCGCCATGCCGGAGGCGCGCCCATGTCGGCCATGACCAACCTTCCATGGGAAGTCAGCACCCTCTTCAGCTCTTCAAGGACATCGGCCACATGCATGTGGTGGAATGCCAGCGAGCAGGTCACCAGCGAAAATGAGCCATCGACAAAGGGCAAGCCATTCCCCGAACCGTTGCATACGTAAATGTATTTTCCCAACCCCGCTTCTTCCACCTTCCGCTTCGCCTGGCGGAGCATGCCTTGCGTGATATCGACGGCTGCGATACGGCATTCCCCATCCTCACGCCGGGCAAGAGCCAGGGCCACACTGGCCGTGCCTGTAGCCAGGTCCAGAACGTTGCACTCTTGTGGGGAATCGCATAGTTTTATGAATTTAAGGATGAAATCTCCGTATTCCACCCCCGTATCCCGGGCCATGCCCCGGCCAATCTGTTCATCGTAATCGACGGCAAAGTCCTCAAAAGCCTTTGCCGCCAACCTTTCCCTCTTAGACATCTATCTCCCTCATACCGGGGTGCCTCCTCTATGCCCTGATATTCAGAGGATTGACAGCACATCACTCCTATTCATGTTTATTGACGTCGTCCCCTGCCGCAATGAAGGGGCGCAGGAGAGAGGTGAACTCCATGGGGAATATGAACTTGGTTGACGGGCTCCCCCCCACCGTCTTCAGTGTCTCCAGGTACTGCAG
>JAUXIQ010000348.1 GCA_030620925.1 Nitrospinota bacterium | reverse complement strand
GCCAAAAAGGGCGTGGAGATGCTGGACGCCCCGGTGAGCGGCGGAGACATAGGCGCCAAAGAGGGCACCCTGGCCATCATGGTGGGCGGAAAAGAGAAGGTTTTCGAGCGGTGCCTCCCCATATTCGAGGTACTGGGCAAAAAAATCGTTTATATGGGCCCCAACGGGTCCGGGCAGTCGGTCAAGTTGGTGAACCAGGTCATCATCGGCATTTTCCTGGCGGCCGTATCCGAGGGGCTTGTGCTGGGCACAAAAGCCGGCCTCGATCCGCAGCTCATACTCGACGTAGTGGGGGCCGGGGTCTGTCGCAGCGCCGTGCTGGAGATTAAAGGGCCCACCATTTTACAGGGGGACTTCAAACCCGGTTTCTTCGTTAAACTGCATCAGAAAGACCTGGGCCTGGCGCTGCAGATGGCCAAAGAGCTGAGCGTGCCCATTCCCGTTTCCGGGGTGGTGCACGAATTGTTCAACGCCCTCAAGGCAAAAGGGCAGGAGAAGGACGACAATTCGGCCCTCATAACCCTTTACGAAGATTTGGCCTGCGTCGAGGTGCGCCGCAAGAAATAAAAGGTTCTTTCGAGTTCAAGAAGGTTTTTTAAGGGTGATTAAGAGCCGCTCATCACCGTCTATCTGCACGCCCTTAAAGGTGGACAGGAGGGCGAAGACTATCTTGATGCACAGCTCCTCCACGTAATGTCCCACGGCTATGTTCTCACCCTTGCATTCTATTACGACCCTGCCTTCATCGCTCATGTTGTGCCTCCCCTCGTTTGGTCATTCATAATTATACTCGTAAATGTTAACCACCCCGCCGGGCTCTTTCTGCGCCGCCAGCAGCACCGTCTTGCCGTCCGACTTCCGCTTCACCTTCTTACCGATGGGTTTCAGCTCGGTGACGTCGAAACTGTCCACATCGACGTCGTAGCGCTCCGCTACTACATTCTCCACCGAATCCCAGTCGGGGGTTTCAATTATCTCGTTTCCGAGATTCAGCAGGATGGGTTCCACCCTGGCTACCTCTATTATGTCTTCCTGTTCCATCTATGATACCGCCGCAGAATCTAAAGGGTCGACGAGAAACTTTGGGATTGGAAAAGGGGAGGTCGAGGAACCTCCCCTTTGGTTTCAAATCAGCTTCTCAATGTCGGCTACCGGCCTACTATGAAGCTGCTCACCGTGCAGCCCCGGGGATCGCCGCCCAGGTTGTGGGTCATGCCCAGCTCGGGGTTCCTTATCTGCCTGTCGCCCGCCTTGCCCTGGAGCTGTTTATACATTTCGTACATCATCCGAAGCCCGCTGGCGCCGATGGGGTGGCCGAAGCATTTGAGGCCGCCGTCGGGGTTCACCGGGAGCTCACCCTCCAGGGTGAAGGCTCCGCTCTCTATATAATCCTTGGCTTCACCCCTGGGGCACCAGCCCATGTCCTCGTAGACCACCATCTCGGTGATGGTGAAGCAGTCGTGCACCTCGGCCATGCTGATCTCTTTGAAGGGGTCGGAGATACCCGCCTCGTCGTAGGCCATCTTCGCCGCCCGCACGTTTTCCTCGAAGTGGAGGTAGTCGTAGTCGGAGCGCATGCCGCCTTCCTGAGGACCGCACACGATGGCCAGCGCCTTGACGAAAATGGGGTCGTCGCGGAACTTCTTGGCCATGTCGGCGCGGCAGATGATGGCGGCGGCCGCGCCGTCGCTCACCCCGCAGCAGTCGAAGAGGCCCAGCGGCCAGGCGATGATGGGGGCTTTCAGAGCCTGATCGATGGTTATTTCTTTCTGGAAGTGGGCCTTGGGGTTGAGGCTGCCGTTGTGGTGGTTTTTGACGGCGATTTTGGCCAGAAGCTCCCTGCCCTCATCGGGGTCCAGACCGTAGTGGTCGAAATATTTCGAGCCCAGCATGGCGAACATGCCGGGGGCCGTGGTCAGTGATTCCACGCCTGAAGTATCGCCCCAGATTACTTCGGGAAGGCCCGAGAAGCCGTTGTCCTTCAGCTTTTCGAAACCCGCGGCCAGGACGATGTCATATACCCCGGCGGCCACCGAGTAGCAGGCGTTTCTGATCGCTTCCGAGCCCGTGGCGCAGGCGTTTTCCACCCTGGTCACGGGGATATACTGCAGCTTCAGCGGGGCGGAAAGGCTCTGGCCGGTGCCTCCGGAAGCGAGCGTGCCCACCCATGCCGCCTGGATGTCTTTGGGCTCAACACCGGCGTCCTCGAAGGCTTCGTAGGCGGACTCCACCAGCATGTCGTTACTGCTTTTGTCCCAGTTCTCGCCGAACTTGGTGCAGCCCATCCCTATGATTGCCACTTTGTCCTTGATACTTTCCATAAATTCACCCTCCTTAACGAATGGGTCTCGATTTCCAGAAATAGTTCGTGAGTCCTCTAATCTGGTAAAGTTTCCTGAAAGTCATCTCGACGGGCATTCCCACCTTTACTGCTGAGGGTTCCCTGTCGGTTAACTCGCAAACCATCCTGCCGCCCCCGTCGAAATCTATAACCGTCACCACTGTGGGGGGATCGACGCTAGGCGCCAGGTTGTCCTGGGTGAAGGTGAAGATGGTGGCTTTCTGATCGGAGAGCCTGACGTCCTCGAACTGGTCCTTGGCCTGGCACCATACGCAGATGCGCTGGGGCGGATATTCAAGCTTGCCGCAGACGTTGCACTTCTGCCCGTAGAGGGCCAGTATGCTTTTCTGTTCTCTCCATATCGCGGGGACTGCGGGCATCCTCTGTTCCGGCCGTCTGGCGGGTTCCAACTGGATCATCTCCCGCCACTTCATGTAACGGCCGTAGCTGTTGAGCTCCTGCTTCGATTCGAGGTTACCCTTGAGACCGCGGGACTGTTTTTTCGCCTTTTCGTTTTCCTCGGTAACGGTGAGGGCTATCGCATCGGCCCCGTCGCCGTAGTTAACCAGTAATATCTTATCTCCCGGTTTGGCTTCCTGGAGCGCTCCCACAAGCTGCAACAATGCGCTGGCTGTGCCGGTATTGCCCACGCTGAGGAAGAGGGGGTCCTGCACCTGGGTTTTCACGTCGAAGCCCAGGCCGCCGGCCATGCCGCCGTGGCTGCGGGGATCGGGCCCGTAAAGGACCAGCTTGCTGAAATCTGTCGGCTGAAGCCCTGTTTTGGTGGCCAGCCCTTTGCACGCTTCAGCCACCGCGGTGCTGTAACCTTTGGAAAGGACGAAACGCTCTTCCCAGGAGCGGACGTATCTATCATCCGGGG
>JAUXIQ010000105.1 GCA_030620925.1 Nitrospinota bacterium | reverse complement strand
TCCCGACCTACGATACCTTTCGCAGGGGAGGGCGGGTGGCCTGTTATGTCGTCCTGTCCGACAGGGAGATACTATCCCCCCTCATTTCCGTCCCGGAGGTAATGATAATCGCCGACCTCCCGGCTCTGAAGATTTATGAAAAAGACCTCGTTCCCGGGGGCACCCTAATCATCGACAACTCGCTGGTCGATCCCGCCGAGGTTACCCGGGACGATATCAACGTAGTAGCCCTGCCCGCCAGCGACCTGGCCCAGGAAATTGAGACCAACCGGGTGTTCAACCTGGTCCTGCTGGGCGCCTACACTGCGATTACCGGCGCTCTGCCCATAGAAGCCCTGGAAGGGGCCCTGAGTGAAAGCCTTCAGCAGAGCGGCAAGGAGGGCTTTTTCTCCATGAACAAGCAGGCCCTTCGCTGCGGCCACGACTGGATCGAAGAAAACGAGCAGGCGGTGGAAAAGAGGTAACCCGCCAAAAAATTTGCCATTTCGCCGACCGCCTAATAGATTTTCCAGTAGTAAATCTTATAAAGACCGATTGTGGAGAAGACTGAACGTGCAAGGTGCTGAGAACCTCAACATCATGGTGGCCATGGCGGCGGGTCTGCTATCTTTCCTTTCCCCCTGTGTGCTGCCGCTGTTCCCCTCCTATCTCTCTTTCATCACAGGGATCAGCTTCGACGAGCTCGACGGCGGCGGATTGAACCCGGGGTCGAGGAGGGTGGTCATGCTCAACTCTGTGTTGTTCATCCTGGGGTTCTCCTTCGTTTTCATAAGCCTGGGGGCCTCTTTCAGCCTGCTGGGGCAGACCTTTTTGAACTATCAGACCATCATTTCCAGGGTGGGCGGGGTGATTATCGTTGTTTTCGGGCTTTATTTAATAGGCATACTCAAAATTCCTGTTTTCATGCAGTACAAACAGATTCAGTTGAAGAACAAGCCCGCCGGTTACGCGGGCTCCGCAGTGGTGGGCGCCGTCTTCGCTGCGGGCTGGACCCCATGCGTGGGGCCCATATTGGGCTCCGTCCTCATGCTGGCCACCACTTCGGGGAAGGTCTCTTCCGGCGTGAGCCTGTTGTCCGCATATTCCCTGGGGCTGGCCGTTCCCTTCCTGGTGAGCTCTTTCGCACTGGGCTCGTTCATGAAGTTCTACGCCCGGTTCAGAAAATATATTAAGGTCTTCCACGTCATCGGCGGGATACTGCTGGTGATAGTGGGCCTCCTACTCATAACCAACTACTTCACCCTCCTGGCCGGTATCGCCGCCGGCTGGACGCCCTCCTGGCTCCTAGAGCGCATGTAGCAGGGGCAGCGGCGTGAAAAAGGCCGCCATCACCCGCCCAACCTCGGTTTTTGTGATATAATGCGCCTGTTTTTTTTGTGTCCACCCCGGTTTGGGATGAAAGATTAGTTATCAGGCATACCGAAAAAGGAGGCAGCGATGACCGACGATATCAATGAACTCAAAGAGCTCACCAGGAAGACTTCGGATATGTTATTCGGGGAGGAAACCAGAGGCGAGAGGCCCTATAACATCTGGCGTAAGTTCGATAAGGACCTGGCCAAGCAGTTCTCGATGTTTTGGGGTGGGCGTCTCTATTCCAGGGAGGTTATAACCCAGCGTGAGCGGGAGCTCTGTGCGGTGGGCGCCCTCACCGTGCTGGACCGCCACCGCGAGCTTAAGATGCACATCGACGCCGCGCTCAACGTTGGCGCAGAGCCGAAGGAAGTGGCGGAGGTAATCTTCCAGATGGCCGCTTACGGTGGCATGCCCACCATGGTGGAGGGTATGTTCGCCCTGAAAGAAGTTCTCGAGAAGAGGGGGGAGTGGGAAGAGGAGTAGCATCGCTCGATGGAGACAACCCTTTCCGGGGCTTTTTACACAGGGGCAGGGGGGACCGGCCGGCCGATTCAGGATACCTTCTCTTTGAGGCCAGTCATGTAGTTCACTATGGTCTGCATGGGCGTTCCGGCTACGAAAACCTCCTGCGCCCCAAGCTTTTTGCCTGGGTATATCCTGATCGGGGAAAATTCCGTAACCGCCTCTAATTAGCCTCAGACGGAAAAAGCCGGTCTTAGACACTTACTTCCCGTTTTCCTGATATAATACCCCCTGTTTTTTGAGTCCACCCCGGTTTGGGATGAAAGATTAGTTATCAGGCATACTGAAAAAGGAGGCAGCGATGACCGACGATATCAATGAACTCAAAGAGCTCACCAGGAAGACTACGGATATGTTGTTCGGGAAACAGACAAGGGGCGAGGGGCCCTATGACATCTGGCGTAAGTTCGATAAGGACCTGGCCAAGCAGTTCTCGATGTTTACGATCGGGCGCCTCTATTCCAGGGAGGTATTGACCCAGCGTGAGCGGGAGCTCTGTGCGGTGGGCGCCCTCACCGTGCTGGACCGCAACAACGAGCTTAAGATGCACATCGACGCCGCGCTGAACGTGGGCGCAGAGCCCAAAGAGGTGGCGGAGGTCATCTTCCAGATGGCCGTTTACGGTGGGATGCCCACCATGGTGGAGGGCATGTTCGCCCTGAAAGAAGTGCTCGAGAAGAGAGGGGAGTGGGAAGAGGAGTAGCAGCACCGTTTACCCTTTCCGGGACTTTTTACGCAGGGGCAGAGGGGACCGGCTGGCTGATTCAGGATACGCTCTCTTTGAGGCCCGTCATGTAGTCCGCTATGGTTTGCATGGGCGTTCCGGCTACGAAAACCTCCTGCGCCCCCAGCTCTTTCAGCTTTGGTATATCCTGATCGGGGAAGACTCCGCCTGCTATAAGGATTGTATCCCCCAACCCTTTTTCTTTTAGCTTTTCCACCATCTTTGCGGTGTGGAACAGGTGGTCTCCGCCGGCGAAGCTGAGGCCGATTACTTTGGCGTCCTCCTGGATTGCGGCGTTGATCACGTTATCAGGCGTCTGGTATCCGCCCAGGTAGATGACCTCGAGGCCTGCGTCCCTGAGCCACTGGCTCACCAGCAGTATGCCCCTGTCGTGCCCGTCGAGGCCCAGCTTGGCCATGATTACTTTGAGTCCGGTTTCTGCCATTATTCCTCCCGGTTGGTTTTATGCAGCACGGCATTGAATTCGAATCCTGAAAAGCTATCGGTGATGATTATGTTACAGATTGAATCTAATTGTGTCAATATCCTTCGACTGAGAGAACCGCTTTGATAGAAATCCCGCTTCTCTTAATGATACAGTGATCGAACTGCCGCTGAAACGCCTCAATTGTCATTCTGAGTCCCGCCTGCGGCGGGGCCCTCAGACTCCCTTCCAAAACTTTTGTGAATGTCATACTCTCTTCTTTATTTTTGAGATGACGTCGAGTTATGCTATAGTTCAGGATTGATCGAAATCCCCACCAAAAAAAGAGGATTTGAGGATATGAAAATCGTTTCTCCGGAAGAAGCGGTTTCGGTGATAAAATCGGGCCAGACGGTGTTTGTGAGCCACGCCTGCAACGAGCCTGTGGCACTGGTGGATGCGCTCGTGGCCCGTAAAGATGAACTGCGGGATGTGAAGATTATCAACGGCCTGCACCACCCCAGCCGATGCAAGTACCTCGAACCTGAGATGGACGGCAGCTTCAAGCTGCTCACCTTCCTGGGCAGCCCCCCATCAAGGGAAGCGCTGCGGGAGGGCCGTGCGGAGTATATCCCCTCGAACATATCCTTTATGCCCAAGCTGTTCAGGGAAGGCATCATCACTGTAGATACGGCCGTGCTTCAGCTAAGTCCCCCGGACGAAAGGGGGTACATGAGCACCGGCATCTCTTTGGGGATAGCTCTTATCGTCGCCCGGGTGGCGAAGACAGTCATTGCCCAGATAAACGAAAATGTTCCCCGCACCGGGGAGCCGACCCTCATCCACGAATCGGAGATAGAACTCGCCGCAGAAGTCACTAAGCAGCTTCTGGAGATGCCCACCGGCGAGATAGGTGAGGTGGAGAAGAAGGTGGCCGAGAACGTGGCCGACCTCGTACCCGACGGGGCATGCCTCCAACTCGGCCTGGGGGCCGTTCCGGACATGATACAGCGCTTCCTGGTGGATAAGAAGGAGATCGGAATCCACTCCGGCATGCTGACCGACGGCATCATAGACCTGATAGAAAGAGGGGTGGTCACCAACACCCGCAAACCCTTCGACCACGGGGTCTCCATCACCGCCGGCTTGATGGGCACCCAGGTCCTCTACCGTTATGCGGACAATAACCCCAGGATATTGGTGGACTCCGTGGAGCGCACGCATAACATAGACGTACTGGGGCAAATACCTGACTTTGTGGGAATCAACTCGGCCATAGAGGTGGACCTTCGGGGGCAGATAAACGCCGAGTCGATTGGTACGCAGCAGATTTCCGGCGTGGGGGGGCAACTGGATTTCGTCCGCGCCGCCGAGCATTCACCCGGGGGCATGGCCATCACCGCTATGACCTCCACTTCACCCAACGGTAAGCACTCCCGAATCGTCGCCGCACCCAGGCAGGGCACCACCATCACCACCCCCCGGCACGACGTTCAGTTCGTGGTGACTGAATACGGGCACGCCGACCTTCGCGGCAAGACGCTCAAGGAACGCGCTCACTCTCTCCTTAAAATAGCCCCCCCCGATTTCAGGGATCAGATAAGGGAAGAATACGAAAGGCTCATGGGGAGCCTTTGAAGCGGCCCTGTCCCTTATAAATGGCCGTAAATACCTGTGTTACGGCACAAAGAAATTATGGTAATCTATTGACCGCGTTGCAGGCACTGTTGATGGTCATTAACCCGAGAATGAATGTGACGATCAAAACAGAGATTCCAATTGCAACGGGCATGCTTTGAGCAGCACCTTCCACGAGATTAAAAATGCAGAGAGCCAGGAACAATCCCTCGGAAAGTTTGGGGGCCCTGATTCCGTGCCGTTCGATGTATGCGTTATAGTCCTTCGCAAATCCCAAAATGGCTTGAAACATCCAATAGATGTTATAAATTGGGATAAACAGGAACCCAACGGCTTTACCGGGTGTGGTTCGCGCCTTGCCGTCTTGAATCGCTGACCATACCTTGTAAAGAAATATGCAAAATACGATGATCAAGTAGAGGGCTGGAAGAAAAATATTTACAATACCAGCACCATCGGTCTTTTGCATAATTGATAGGGCCAGCAATAAACCGGAAGCTGCGATGAATGAGATTAAATAGAAAGCTTTTGATAGTGTCTTCCTGCTGTTATTAGAGTTGTTCATTTCCATGACCTGCTCCTTTGTCGCTCATAAATCCGTTAATTAGTATTTCCCCCACTGACATGACTCGTATTTATTATCGACATATATTTAGGCAGGCTTTATGGGTTGGACCGTTTAAATAGTGATGCTCTCCTGTCGTGCCGGGCGCAGGGTTGTCCGGGTAGCAGGGAAAGCTATGGCGGGAAGAAGTATTAGTAAGACGACTTAGCAGGTGAAATGTTTAGTCCTCTTTTTCTCCGATAACGTACCAGCTCTCGCGCCCAGGCGAAGGAGCTGGCGTTTTCTTGTTCTTTAACCTCAACCCCGGCCAGGTATTCAGCCTCGTCCAGGCTGACCTGATACTTTTCTCGCAGGTAGGGGTCCAGCAAAAATTTATGTAGCCCCGACTTCTTTTCTTTAAGGTGGGGGTGCTTCTCAAAAAATGCTTTTAGTTCTTCCCATTCCACGACATTCTACCTTCCCTGAAAAAGCATGGGTATCAATAAGAGGGTAGGGGGTGTCAAAACAGGTGATAAAAGAAATAATTATTCATCCTGCTCAGGTGGTAGATGGTTTACCGCCTGTTTAAGCTTGTCACTGGCCTTGAAAGTGATCACCTTCCTGGCGGCAATCATGATCTCCTCGCCCGTCTTCGGGTTCCTGCCCGGACGTGAGTTTTTTTTGACTACACGGAAGTTGCCGAAACCGTGTAAACCGACTTTCTCGCCGGAGACCAGGGCGTTTTTCACCACCGTGAAGACGGACTCTACAACCTCCTCGGCTTCGCTTAAAGAGAGGTTCATCATGCCGGCTACCTTGTTTACGATGTCTTTTTTAATCATTTTGCTTGTTCCCGCTCTTGTCTGTGCCGCCCGAGCTCATGCGCCCAAGCATGGTTATTGCATATATGAAAAAAAATTTACGCTCTTTTTCAGAACCTCGGTTTGAGTTTAATCTATTGAATTTAGGCCCTAAATTAATCCTTTCTCCCTATAGTTCGTAAAAAATTGTCGAAATCTTAACCATTATTTTAAACTACTTAATTATTTATATGGAATATTTGCTCTTTGTAAATCCCCGATGACGGCCGGAAGTACAGCGATTAATCGCTGTGGTGGAAGAAAAGATTATCAAAGCAGGGTTGGCGGAGTAATAAATTTGTTACTGCGATAGAATCGTCTAAACCTTCTGGCAGAAAATAGTACCGGCGGGCGGGCAAGATTATGAGTGATCAGAAATAGCTGTATCGAACCTTCTCAAAGAAAATCAAAACTTGCGTAAATTCAGTTTCAACTCGTTAATAATTCTTGAAAAAGGAACGCCCTCGGAAAAACCTATGGCTACCTGAGTGCCTGTAATCCTCAATACTTCTCCTTCTGTATGAAACGTTTCACCATCAGAAAAGGTTACTTCTGCTTCCATTTTTGATTTCAGTCGAAATTCGCTCACTTCTTCTCCTGAAAATCTCATTCCTCTTTCACTGATATCAATTACTTTATATTCCTTCCACTCGAGCTCAGCTTCACCTTCCTTCACCCTGGCTTCTAATATAGGCCTGAACCTGTCTCCATATTTTATCCTGAAGAATCGCCTCCTATTACCTTCCATTAACGCTATCTCCGTTTCCATTTAACGCCGGAAAAAACACCTTAAATACAGCTGACTGGAATGGTTTCAAGTGTGCTG
>JAUXIQ010000325.1 GCA_030620925.1 Nitrospinota bacterium | reverse complement strand
CTCCAGGAGCTGAGGGCGCCGGATATAATCGTACGCAACGAGAAACGGATGCTGCAAGAGGCGGTGGACGCTCTTTTTGATAACGGCCGCCGGGGCCGCGTCATTCGCGGACCCAACAAGAGACCGCTCAAATCGCTCAGCGATATGCTTAAAGGCAAGCAGGGAAGGTTCAGGCAGAACCTGCTCGGCAAGAGAGTCGATTACTCCGGCCGTTCAGTTATAGTGGTGGACCCCGAGTTGAAATTCCACCAGTGCGGTCTGCCCAAGAAGATGGCCCTTGAGCTGTTCAAACCGTTCATTTACCATAAGCTGGAGCATAAAGGACACGCGACCACGCTTAAGAGCGCCAAAAAGATGGTGGAACAGGAGAAGCCCGAAGTTTGGGATGCCCTGGACGAGGTTATAAATGATCATCCCGTCCTCCTCAACAGAGCCCCCACGCTTCACAGGCTAGGCATTCAGGCTTTCCAACCCGTCCTTGTGGAGGGGAAAGCAATCCGCATCCATCCCCTGGTCTGTTCCGCATTCAATGCAGATTTCGACGGAGACCAGATGGCCGTTCACGTGCCTCTCTCAGTCGAAGCTCAAATAGAAGCCAAGCTTTTAATGATGTCCACCAATAACATCCTTTCCCCCGCCAACGGCAAGCCGCTGGCGGTGCCCAGCCAGGATATCGTGCTGGGCCTCTATTACCTGACCAAGGTGCGCGGCGGTTCCAAGGGAGAGGATAAGGTTTTTTCCAACATAGACGAGGTTATCCTCGCTCACGACCTGGGTGCAGTGGGCCTTCAGGCAAGGATTAAAGTGAGGATAAAAGGTGAATTGATCACCACCACTGTGGGGAGAGTATTGTTGTACAACGTTATCCCTGCTGGTCTACCATTCCAGGTTATTGACAAGCTGATGGATAAGGACAGCGTTGGCTCACTGGTTTCGCAGTGCTACCTCGACTTCGGAAGGGACGCTACAGTAGTCCTTCTCGAAAAGCTTAAAGAACTGGGTTTCAAATATGCCACGTACGCCGGGATATCCATATCCGTAGACGACATGAAAATACCTAAGAGTAAAGAGGCTCTGGTGGAAAAAGCCCGCCAGGAGGTCATCGCGGTAACCAAGCAGTATCGAGAAGGCTTGATCACCGACGGCGAGCGCTACAACAAGATAATAGATGTCTGGGCCACCGTTACTGAACAGGTCTCCAAGGAGATGTTCAGTGAGTTGGACACAGAGGACGAGCTGATACAGAAAGGTCTGGCTGATAAGAATCAAGACTTCAACTCCGTATTCACCATGGCGGATTCCGGAGCCAGGGGAGGGTCTCAGCAGATACGACAACTGGCAGGCATGCGGGGACTCATGGCCAAGCCTTCGGGAGAGATCATGGAGACACCGATCACCGCCAACTTCCGGGAAGGGCTCACCGTGATGCAATATTTTATTTCAACCCACGGGGCCAGGAAAGGCTTGGCGGATACCGCCCTGAAAACCGCCAATTCCGGTTATCTGACCAGGCGTCTCATAGATGTGACCCAGGATATCATAGTAACCGAAATCGACTGCCAGACGACAAAAGGCATTACAGTCAGAGAGCTGGTGGAAAGCGGCGAAATAGTGGAACCCCTGGGGGATAGAATCCTGGGCCGCGTCGCTTCGGAGAGCGTGCTCGATCCCTTCTCGGGTAAGAAACTGGTCAAAGCGAATGAAGAGATCGACGAGAAAAAGGTTGAGCTTGTAGAAGACGCCGGTGTGGAGAAGGTCAAAGTGAGGTCGGTGCTCACCTGCGAGGCGAAAGTCGGCGTTTGCGGCACCTGTTACGGGCGCAACATGGCCACCGGCGGCCCGGTGGAAATAGGGGAAGCGGTGGGCATAATCGCCGCCCAGTCCATCGGAGAGCCCGGCACACAGCTCACCATGAGAACCTTCCATATCGGAGGGACGGCCAGCAGGGTGGGAGAACAGACCGCCCATGAGGCCAAGAACCCGGGCACCGTTCGCTATCACAACCTGCGTATAGTTAAGACAAAAGATGAACGGATAGTGGTCATGAACAGGAACGGCGCTCTGGCCATCCAGGATGAAGAGGGACGTGAAAAGGAGCGCTATCCCGTAGTCTATGGAGCACGCCTCCTGGTAAAGGATGGGCAGAACGTCAACAGCGGCGACAAACTCGTGGAATGGGACCCCTTTACCATGTCCATCCTCACCGAAGAGGAAGGAATTGTGGCTTTTTCCGGCATAGTGGAAGGGGTGACCATGAGGGAAGAGCTCGACGAGCATACCGGGCTCTCCAGGAGAGTCATCGTGGAGTCTCCTGATGATAAATTGCAGCCGGCGGTGGCCATAACCGATGCGGAGACCAAAAAGACCATCGGGAGATACCTGATACCCGCCGGCGCCTACCTTATGGTGAACGAAGAGAAACCGCTTTCCAAGGGGGACGTCATAGCCAGGATACCGCGCGAGACGGCTAAGACAAAGGACATCACCGGAGGTCTCCCCAGGGTGGCCGAGTTGTTCGAGGCTCGCAAACCGAAGGAGCAGGCCATAATCTCGGAGATCGACGGCGTGGTGCGCATATGGGAGCCCCTGAACGTAACCGTTTATACGGGAAAGAAGGGGAAAGTATCCCTGCTCAACCTGAAAGGAGCGAACATAAAGGATGAGCTCGATAAGCAGACGGGTTTGCAGAGAAAGGTTGTGACCGGTTACCCCAGCGATGTGTCTTTTCCAGCAGTCGATTTTTTTGAAAAGAATAGTCTTGATAAAGTTGAGGAAATCGTCCGCTCTCAGAAATTGCCGGCATTGGTTATTAGCGATGAAACAAACAAAAAAACCGTAGGTATATGCACGCTCCCCGTCGGTGCTCATATACTGGTGAACGATAAGCAGACTGTATCGGCCGGGGACGTGCTGGTCAGAGTGCCCCGGGAGAACGTCAAATCGAAGGATGAGGTGCAGGTGAAAGAGATGGTGCGGGCGGTCGAGTCGGAAAAGATAGAAATTATAGGAAATGACGGTATATACAAGTCTTACGGTATGCCCAGGGGGAAACACATTACCGTGCGGGACGGCGACAGGATGAAAGCGGGAGAACCGCTCATAGAAGGCGCCCCCAACCCCCATGACATCCTCCACGTGCTCGGCGAGGAGGCGTTGCAGAGCTATCTGGTGAACGAAGTCCAGGAAGTCTACCGGCTGCAGGGAGTACACATAAACGACAAACATATCGAAACGGTGGTTCGGCAGATGATGCGCAGGGTCAGCGTGGATGACCCCGGAGATACCGACTTCATGGTTCATGAGCATGTGGCCAAGCAGGAGTTCCAGGCCAGGAACGAGG
>JAUXIQ010000226.1 GCA_030620925.1 Nitrospinota bacterium | reverse complement strand
GGGTTGTTACCCTAATTAAATTGGCGCCTGTACGGCGCTCCACCGTTTGTGATAACCCCCCCACCCCGCGGTATGCCACTCCAATAAACTCTTTGGTGCGCCTACCCGGCGCGATTGGAGATATATTCTATTTTCGGAGTAGTTTGAGGTGGGGTAAGGCTGGGGTTTTCTGAAAAAGGTTCCCTCAAAACTTTTATTCCATCTTTGTCATTAATATCAGGTAAACAGCTTCACCCGGGGCAGCTTGATCGTGCCGTCGGCCATCCCTTTCTCATATTCATCCAGGACGGAGAGCATGGCCTCCCTGTCCTCCGGCAGTTTCCCTCTCACCTCCGGGAAGTAGTTTGAGCTGTGGTCGCTGGTCACAACGGTTGAAACCTCCAGCTTTTTCAGCAGCGTCCTCAGCTCCAGCAAGATGCCCTCCGGGGTCTGCAATTGAGCGTAACCCTCGGGAAACAGTTTCAGCTTCAACTTCCCTCCCCGCACGTCGAACTCTTCGAAGGTGGGAGCGCCCTGGGCGTAAGCCAGCGTGCGCACCCTCAAGAAGTGGGGGTTGATGGCGTTCAGAACTCTGGCGCTGTTCTCAATGTGCTGCTCCCACCGCTCCTCCCCGCCGAGACCCAGCATGATGTATTCCGAAAGCTCCATGCCCGACTCCATCACTCTGCGTCCCGCTTCCACCTGGGCTTCCCCACCAACGCCTTTCTGCATGAGGTGGAGAACTTCGTCATCGCCCGACTCCATCCCCACGTGCAACCTGGAAAGCCCCGCCTCCTTTATCCGTTTCAGATCAGCGGCAGGAGTATGGTTCAGAGTAAGGGGGGTGGAATAACTGGTGACACGCTCGAGCCGCGGGAAACATGAATGGATAAACCGGAGTACTTCAATGAGGGGGTCTATACCCAGCTCCAGCGCGTCCCCGTCGCCCAGGAAGATGCTTTGCGCGTCCGGGCCGTAATAGAGAAGCGAGAGCTCGACGTCCGCCTTTATCTCATCGACCGTGCGGACGCTGAAATCGCCGCCCATGTATGCCGAACAGTATACGCACCTTTTCCATGAGCAGCCTCTGGTGGCGCGTATCAGGAGGCTCTTCGCCTCGCTGGGCGGCCTGATGGCGACCATCTCCGGGACGACCCTCCCCGTCCGCTCCGTCACCTCTTTGAGTTTTCTGGTCCTTTCCTCATCCATGAAAAAATTCCGCAGAGTTCGGGTTAAGTATCGACTGTATATCCATCTTTTCCCCAAAGATTATAACACTTACAAGGGGCCGGGGGAAGGAAGCGCGAAAAATGTGATGAAATGATCCTCAATTCTGGTATATTATCTGTTGGAAGGCAGGTTCAGGGTGCGGCACATAAAATCTCCTTATAATACGAGGAAGGGCACGATGAACGAAGAGAAAATAAAAAGCGCTGTCGAATTGGCACTGGAGAAAACCGAGCTCCTGGGGAAGCAGGCCAGGGCCGAGCAGGTCCCCCTCACGGAGGAGATGAGAAAAGAGATAGAAGAAATAGAGAAGGAGTACCAGGCAAAGATAGCAGAGAAAGACATCATGCTGAAAGCTGAGGTGGGTAAGCTCCCTCTATCATATCCTCCCCCGGAAGCCGAGCTGATGGCCGCCGCCCTCACGGAGAAGTTCAATGAAGAGAAAAAATCCCTCGAGGATGAGAAGGAAGGGAAGATAGAAGAAATAAAGAAACGAGCGAAGACCTGAAACCGCTCCTCCGCTCTTCTCAGTAATCGAACTTCTTGAGCTCTTCATCCAATTTTTCCGAGAGAGCGCTTATATTCTCCTCGGGAATACCCTCCGATTCGGTCTCGTCTGCTATTTTTCCTTTTTTTCTCCACACACGCATAACCAGGAGCACTACCACCGCCCCCACACCTATCGCCATAAAGGGCACTATCCATGCCAGCAGGTAGAAGCCTTTTGCGGGCGGTGAAGCCCGGTATTCCTCACCGTAAATACTAACGAAATAATCTATTATCTGTTTCTTGGTCCAGCCTTCAGCCACCTTCTGTTTGACGAGCGTCCTTAGCTGATTTCCCTCGCCGCTGGGACAATCCAATACCGTTCTCCCGGGGCAAGCCGGACTCATCAGTTCCAATGCAACCTCCTGCCAGGTAAGCTCTCTGGCCTCCCCGATGGTTGAGAAGGCGAAAAGGGAAACCACAACCGCCCATAAGACAACGCCAAGCTTAACTCTCATTCAACCCTCCCGGAGGTACTATTGAATTTATCTTTCAATATTATTATGCCACCCCGCAATTGAAATTGCCAGCGGGGTCGATTTTCTTTATCCTCACCCCTCATTAATCGCCGCTTTACTCCTCGAGTTTCATGAGGGCGGCCATCCCGGCGTGCATGGTGGGCGCGCCTCCGGGTGTGAGGAGGGTTATGACCGCATCGAAAAGCTCTCCCTTGGTGGCCCCCAGCCGGATGGCGCGTTTCATGTGCTCGAAGACGGCGTCCACGTGCCCCTTGTAAGCCAGAAGCGCTATGGGCCCCAATTCCCTGTATTTGGCGGGGAGGTTCTCCCCTTCCCCGAAGCATCGCTCGTAGAGCTGCTGGTAGAGTTCGGCGAAGTCGGGGTCCTGCCTGGCCATAAACTCCCACTGAGGGTATATGTACCCCCTGGCCTCTTTCATTTTGGCGATCAATTTTTCCGCTCTGTCTTCACGGCTATCTTCCATGTCTCCGCTCCCGTCATTCAAAAATGGATTTTGCCCTGAACTGTCTCTTCTCCCGCAGGTATTTGCTTTTATACTCCTCGGCCAATTTGTGCCTCTCGGTAGTCAAAACATAAACCACCTCATCCAGAACCGCGTCCACCCTCCGCTCGACTCCATCAGGTTTGATGCCGGCCAACGGATGCGGTATTACCACTATGGGCAGCGTAGACATA
Organism: Nitrospinota bacterium; assembly: GCA_030620925.1. GTDB lineage: Bacteria > JAUXIQ01 > JAUXIQ01 > JAUXIQ01 > JAUXIQ01 > JAUXIQ01. The sequence continues at coordinate 1,461 of JAUXIQ010000226.1, read as the reverse complement.
CCCAGGGCTTCAGCCTCGGCCTGACCCAGCGGCGCAAACTCGTCGGTGCAGATGGAAGCCGTGGACACACCCTCTTTCTCCAGCAGGATCCCGTCGTGGATACTCCACGAAGTGCACGATCCTCAGTCGCCGATGGCGTTCAGGACAATATCACACTTCTCCTTCAGCTCGTTCAGGGTGTTTTCCGGCGTCGGCGAGGCGGCTTGTTTCTCCCTGTAGACGGTTTCGGAAAAGTCGTACCTGCCGCTCAACCGTTCCACCAGCCCCGACAGGAGTATGTCGGCGTTGTGCTTACGGTTGCACAGCACGCCGAGCACCTTGCCGTCCATCCCAGCGGGTCGATCGGCCATGGCCGATTCCTCGACGTTGGCCTGGCTCACGGGTACCATCAGCTCGATACGTTTCTCTGTCATGTTCTCCCTCCCTAGGTAATCTTTCGCCTCAATGACGGCGAAAATCCTCGACCGAAAAAGCAGGGTTTCCGTCGCCTAACGCAATTGGTCTGGTAACCGACCTGGTGATCCCGAAGGTGGGCACGAAAACGGAATGGCGCCCCGAGCCGCCGGCTACGATAACCATCAAGTCTTCCGGCTTGCGTAAAATGGGCAACATCATGTCGTCATCGTCCACGTTGTATTCCTCCGGCCAGTCGAACATCCCCCACATACCGCCTTTCTTAAGCCTTCCGCGAGGATGCCGGGCCGTCTCGAAGATGAATCGCTTCACGTCGTTCTTGCTCCAACCCTCTGCGGCGATTATCTCGGTATGCTCCGGCCCCAGAACGAGCATGGCTTCAGACATCAGATAAGAGGAATTGGTGCCCATCCCGCACATGGTGAAGGCGGCGGTGATCAAAATCCCCTCCGCCGTGGTGCTTACGTGATCGTTTATGTTATGCGGCGCTTCGGCGCCGATGACGGTGACGGTGCTGGTTTCCGGCGCATGCCCCCGCTCGACGTGAAGAGGTTCCCAGGGGTTGGCTTCCTCGTTTTCGGCTATACAATAAGAATATTTCCCCGGGTGACCGAAGGTGGCCCGGTCTAACACACCGGGGCTCGCTCCGCCGATGTTGAACAGCGCCAGCCTCACCGCCCTCCCTATGGTGGCGTTAGCCATCCATCCCTGGCCGAAGACGTTGTAGCCGGCGTTTATATCCAGCTCCCCGGCCATAGGGCCGTTCACCAAAATTAACGGTGAGGCCACGTGGGTGGTGGTCTGAATACCGTAAAGGTTGAATTCCTCCGCCTTGAGGGCTTCCATGGCGGTGACCACCACCGGGAAGTAGGAAGGCAGGCACCCGGCCATAACCGCGTTAACCGCCAATTTCTCCATCGTGGCTTCACATTGTTTGGGAGGAATGGCGGCTACCACCTCGCCCGGCTCACCCCGGGCATATTCCAGCATTTTCTCCACCCTCTCCCTGGTGGGGGGCACGATGGGCAGTCCGTCCGTCCAGCCGCG
>JAUXIQ010000441.1 GCA_030620925.1 Nitrospinota bacterium | reverse complement strand
TCCAGCAAAGTCCATCCCATAATCCGGTAGCCGATGGTGCCCGCCGAAACTATAATTACCAGGAGCAGTACTATTATAGTAATTCTTTTCTGAAAAGAGGGCACTCATTCAGTCTCCCCGAAATATAAGAACAACCGGTTAGGAACATCCTTCTCCTCATGCTGCGACCACCTTTTATCCTTCATGTAACCGCCCAACCGGCAGGATACATGAACCATAATAGGGTTATGTAAACCTCTTAAGATATTAGATGAGATATCGAGGTTTGTCAACTGTACCCCTTCCCCGAGACGCATCATTCCAGGGACTTGAACCAGCCCTCATCGCGGGCAATGACCGCCCATCCCGCTCCAACAGCGAGTGATAAACGCCTCCTGCTCCTATCCTTGACAACCCCGCTCCCCAGTGCTACTTTAATGAAACAATCGACCGCCGGGGATGATATACAAATAAATTCGGATTAAGGACGACCATGGGTAAACGCAGAGAAAGAAAAAGAGACGCGCTGAAAACAAATTCCACCTCTAAATCAGGTGTGGAGGAAGCTCTCAATACCCTGATGAGTTCCGTGCAAACCTGGGATCGGATCACCCGCGGAGACGAAAGGCTTAAGCCGATAGAAGAACATCCAAAAGTCTAGCCCTCCGTGGTTATCAGGGAGTTTAAGAAGAGCAGCCGCCTCGGGCAGAGGTGGTTTGCCGGTATGGTGGCCTGTCTGGGTGATTTTGATATCATGGCCAGACCACTGAAAGAGCTGGTCTTGAGCCCGGAAATATTCTCTGAAGTCAAAAAAGAGGTGGCTGAGCTTCTCTCCGAAAGGGGCCATCCCCTCGACCAGGAGATCGTAGAAGCCGTCAACAAAAGCCAGGGGCTCTCTTCCGCTCTCATTTCTAAATTCACGGAAGGTGAAGACGCTGGAGAGAGTGAGGGTAAATTGTCCGACGTTCTCTCCCTGCCCCCGGACATAGCGAAATCAATCCTCAGGGAGGTGGTGCAGGAGGTGGAAGGAAGCGCTCTTCCGCTGGCCAAAGAAATACTGCAGGAAGGAGAAAATCCGCTCTCCATTTATCTGGTTGATCTCATGGGCTCCACCCCTTCAGACGAATTGATCGAAGTGCTGTTAGAGGCGGCCGGAGACAAAAGCAAAGGCGAGCTGCACAAAGCGGCAAAGAAGGCCATATACCGTCTCAGAGCGTCTGGTATAGAGATCGGAGAAATAGAGAGAACACACCAGTCGATCCTGAGCACCCCCGAATACAAGTTTTTCGGAGCCTGTGCGAGCCTGATAGACGGGGAGGGCAACAGGATGCTCTGGCTGGCTCGCACGAAAGCCCTGGGAGGTCTTCACCTGATCAACTGCATGATGAACGACAGAAAAGGCTTAATCGATTGCCATGTATATGAGACCAATAAGAAAAATTATCAGGAAATCACGGACTTGATATCAGAACAATACTCGGCGGTGGAAATAGATGCAGATTACTGTAGCCATCTAATAGAAGAAGCGGCAAAACTTAACGCACAGTCCGACACCTCGCTGCCTGAGGACTACCTGCAAGCACAACAGGTAATCGGCGAGGTGGAGAAAGCGTTCGACAAACCCCTCATATACGACCATTTCAACGAAACCGAAATATACCCCAACCAGTTGCTCCTGACTTCCTCAGCCAAACTATTGGAACACGAACGGTTTGCGAGTTGGATCATACCCTCCGAAGATATGGAACCCTACAATTTCAAGCTGCAAGAAGCCCAGGAAAGCCGCATCGTGCTCAGCGAAACCTCGCAAAAAGAAAGGATCGAAGATATTGTCAACCAGGCCGCCGACGAGCTGTTTCAGGCTGAGTTGAAAAGCATTTTCCGTCGTCGCCTCGAAGAAAACGCTTATATACTTTATAAACTCGGAAACCAGGATGACGCGAAATTGGCCCTGGTAGCGGGCCTGGCGCTGGATGACGAAAACCTCCCGCCCCACAAACACCCCTTTGTCTCGAGCCTGGTCAAGCGAAGCCTGACTGTTGCAGATGAAGAAAGCAAGGACAAGCTTATAACTCCCCCCTGATCAGGATACAGGACACAAAGTTCACGAACCAGGACAATATAGCCATCGAAGCCGGCTTCTATCCAGACTAAGGCGGAACTAAGAAGCGGGATTGCGCACTCTGGCGCCCGTTTCCTTCAACCCGGAAGTGAAAAGCGTTATCATGATAAGGGCCAGCGCAACCAACAGCCACACCCACCGGTAATCGGCCATGGCCGCCCCCTTCAGTGTACCCAGGATATAGCCCGCCATGGTGGGTATCACCAACGCACCGATGTTGGCAAAGCAGATCATGACCCCCGTCGCACTTCCGGTGCGCTCCGGTCCGATGTCCTGCGATTCAGCGCAAACAACGAAGATCATGGGGTTGATAGCCCCGAAACTCAGGCCCACGGCAAGGGCGTAGACGGCGGCCGCAACGGATGAGGTAATAAAAGGTAACACGAGAAACAGCGCCCCCAGCGCCGCTCCGAATACGAAGAAGAAGGGCCTGCGCAACCCCAGCTT
>JAUXIQ010000267.1 GCA_030620925.1 Nitrospinota bacterium | reverse complement strand
CCACCGCCCTGTGATCGGGGTGGATGAGGTAGTGCCGCCAGGGGTCGTGGGTAACGATTACATCCGGCTGAAAACTCCTGATGAGCATCGCCAGCTCGTTTCTGAAGGCGATGGTGGCTTCCAGTTCGCCGTCCTGATGGCGAAGGAAGACGACTTTGTTTACTCCCAGCACCTTGGCCGCCGCTTCCTGCTCTTTCTCGCGTATCTCGGCCAGTCGATGGGGGGTCATGTCGAAATCCTTGGTGCCTTTGTTGCCCGTGGTGCACACCACGTAGTTGACTTGATGGCCCTCGCGCACCCAGCGGGCCACGGAGCCGCCGCTACTCAGCTCGGCGTCATCCGGATGGGCGGTTATCAGCAGGTATTTGCAGGTGCTATTGTTTGGCGTGCTCATGAATGATTTTTTCCTCCGGTTCCTCTTCGAGCTCCCGCCCGCCCGGCTGCAATTCTATGAGTTCGCTGTAGACGGAGAGCAGCCTGGAGGTGATGGTTTCCCAGCCGTACTCCTTGGTGGTGTTTACGCCCATGTCGCCCAGTCTCAATTTTTCCTTTTCGTCGGTCAGAACCAGCTTGACTTTGTCGGCGAGCTCAGCCGGTTCCCCTTCGGTAACCAGGTAGCCGTTCTCGCCGTCCTTTATGGTGAAGGGGAGACCCCCGACCCTGGAGGCGATCATGGGGGTGCCGCAAGCCATTGCTTCCAGGGTGACCAGCCCGAAGGATTCGTAATAAGAGGGGAGAACGCAGACGTCCGCCGCTGAATAATAATAGGGCAGCTCTTTCTGGTCCAGAGGGCCCATGAACTTTATCTGTTTGTCTATGCCCAATCCTCCGGCGATACGCTTGAGCCTGGCCACTTCTTTGGGGACCGGCTGATCGCCGTTGCCGCTGTTGGCTCCTCCTACCACAAGTAGCTTGGGTGGCCGGTTCTGCATCGTCCGGTCATTATTGAGTATGGCTAAGGCCCTGATAAGTGTGTCCAGCCCTTTGATGGGTTCGATTCTTCCCACGAAGAGGAGGATGTTTTCATGGTCTAAATTCAGGGATTCTCTGGCTTTTTCCTGGGGTATGGGTCTGAACAGGTTGACGTCCACCCCGCAGGGAATAACCCGTATTTTTTCCATCGACGCCCCATAGAACCGGTTCATCTGTATTCGTTCAAGCGCGCTGGCGGCAACCACCAGGTCCGCCCGCTTGATTATTTCCTGCTCGGCCTTGACTCGCCGCCTCGGTTCTTTTTCCAGCCTCCCCCTGGAGGCGATGTTTTTCAGCTTGCTCAGGGTATGAAACATCTGGATAAAGGGAATCCCCCATGTTTCCCTGAGTTTATCGGCCACCAACCCCGACAGCCAGTAGTGGCCGTGAAGCAGGTCGTAGTATATTTCTTGTGAAGCTGCGAACCGTAAAACACCCCGGGTAAACTCGTTTATGTGGTTCGCCACAAGTTCTTTGGCATAGGGCTCCACCTTTCCGGCGGGGAGGTGCACGACTCTCACGTTTTCGGGCAGGTGCACCACTTTCGGGAGGTCGGGGCTCTTGGCCCTGGTGAAGACGTCCACGCCGATGCCCCTTCGCCCCAACTCTTTGCTGACCTCGCGCACGTAGACGTTCATGCCCCCCCTTTCCTCACCCCCCAAGGGGGCCAGAGGGCAACTGTGTATGCTGATGATGGCGATTCTGGTCATGATTTGTTCGACTTCCTTAAATCCGGTTAGTCTGTTATATAAAAAAGACTCCTTATTAAACAACAATTGAACTTATCTATCAAACCTTAGCACTGTTTTTATTTCCCCTCGGCTGCTGAACGGGCATACCTGAGGCGGCCATCCTGCTACCCGGAATATATATTCATCTTATATACCGGAACATCCTGCGCGCCCAACCGGTATTTAGAGCCTTCGCTGCCCCTTAAGAAATCGTATTTCTGATAACCCTCTTCACTGGCGTCCTTTATCGACTGCCCCATGAGGGCAATCCCGGCGCTGTAGGATGAGAAGGCGGGGTCGAAGCCGCTGTTGTATAGATAGATGCTTCCCCGGTACTTAAAGCTCAGCAGCGAGGCGGCCCTTTGCTCATTGATCTCCAGGAAAGAGAGATCGAGCCACCCTCTCTCGTGAAATTGTGCGCTGAAATCATGAAAAAATTTTTCTATGCCGTCCTCCATGAACTCCTTTTTATCTTCCCCGCTCTTTCGGTGCAACCGGAAGAATTCATCTAACTCCATACTCAAGTTGTTTTCGCCGCCCACCACGTATCTCTTATCGCCGCCCTCGCTGCCCGCCTTGCGCATCTTTCTGCGCAGTTCGTGGCGGTCCTTCTTGCTTAACGTGGACAGGTAGTCATCCCAGGTGGAAGGCAGGGGGATGTAGGGGCATACTTCTTCTTCTTCGGCGGTTGTCTGAAAGCCCATTTCGTTAGCCGCCTTTTTGAGAACTGTAAGTGTAGGGGAGTCGGCAGGGACGTTGTGCAGCTCGAGAGCGTCCCACTCCCCGCGGTTTTCTCGTAAATAGCTGAGCAATGCCTTGCAAAGCGGTTCTTCATGGCCGGCATGATAAATGAGGTCCAGATAGTCGCTGAGGTCTATACCGCCCACTATACGGAGCACCCGCTGCCCTTCGGTGGACTGCGTGGAATAGAGGGGCGCTATTCCTACAGGGGAGACGCCCTCTCCGGCAAAGGCCAGCAGCATAAGCTCCTTCCCGGATCTGAAGTTTTCCCACCAGATGCGGTTCCATTCGGGGGTCTGGAAAATAGTAGCTCTCTTATTATTATCGAGCAGGGCTTCCCATCCTTGCTCAAGCTTCTGGAATCCTGTGCTATCGGTGTAGCAATCTATTTCCACTACCCTTTAAACCTTTATCATTGACATCCGGGGGAAACCGCCACTTTTTTCAGTGAATGTCGGGTGGCGTTTTCCAGGGGACGAAGGTTACGTCGACTTCATTGGTGGGCATCTTTTCACTGTAATTATATAGGGCGAAGTTGAGTATTTTGGTTATCTCAATGGTCTGGAAATGGTAGAAACCGGCCCTCAGTATTCCTCTCCTCGAAGCGATGTTTCCTTCCACGGTGAAAATCAGCGCCCTTACGAACCCTTCGTTTTTGAAATATTCGAGCTGTCGGCTTAAAATAGCCGGGTAAAGGGCCTTTCCCCTCCATTCCTCGAGAGTGAAGGCATCGTAAAGGTATATCTCTCCCTCCTGAAGTTCTATGGCTTTGCAGAGCTCTTCCACCCGCTCTTTCTTTAAGGCCGCCCAAACGTAGGAGACTATCTCATCTTCCGCCTTTGCAACCCAGCAGATTTCTCCCTGGCTGAAACGCCAGTGGACCAGCCGGGGGTCGGTAAACTCATACAGCGCGTTGACCTCTTTTGAATCCTCTCGGATGATCTGGAATTCTACTTTTGCCCTGGGTTCAGCGATATTGACCTGATCAGAAAGGTGAAAGGCATGGAGACACAGCTTCGCACTCATTATAAGCGGAAAAGGGTCAGCCAAAAGAGCGAAGCGCCAGCCGGGGGATGGGCCCGCTTCTTTGGACGACATTTTCCCCCTTATCCTTAACGAATTTTTTGTGTGCACTTGATGTCGTACATTATATTATTGTGTATCTGGTTATTGTAAGATTCTAAGTTAAATTATCACATTCCTGTCATTTGTCAAATTTAAAACAGGTCTTCGGTTTGGATAACCTGTGGTGAAGGGTTGTTTTCGGAATAGACAACGGCAAATAAGAAGAAAGGAACGCTGAAACTGAATTTCAATCCCTGTTACGTATCCCTGCATGAAAAGGGCGACCTGGTCGGAAGGGGAGAAGCCCTTATGGCCTTTCTGGAGAGCTGCACTCTCTGCCCCAGAAAATGCATGGTGAATCGTCTGGATAAAGAACGGGGGGTCTGCAGGGCCGAGAGCCAGGTGATGATTTCCTCCGCATTTCCTCATTTCGGCGAAGAGCCTCCCCTGGTGGGCTATCAGGGTTCGGGGACCATCTTCCTCACTAACTGCAACCTGCACTG
>JAUXIQ010000401.1 GCA_030620925.1 Nitrospinota bacterium | reverse complement strand
GATGGATTTCGATATGGTGCAGAAGTTTCAGGAGCGGGGCACCATAGAAGTGGCGCCCCTGGCCTACATGAGGGGCAGGACGCTCAACGATTCCTTCATAATACTCGATGAGGCTCAAAACACCACTTCAGAACAGATGAAAATGTTCCTCACCAGAATGGGATTTAACTCTAAGGTCGTGGTTACGGGCGACATCACCCAGGTGGACCTGCCGGTGGGTAAAAATTCCGGCCTCAAAGAGATTCAAGACGTACTGAGGGCCGTTATAGGCGCCAAGTTCGTCTACTTCGACGAGCATGACGTGGTGAGGCACGAACTGGTTCAGCAGATGGTCAGGGCTTACGAGCAATACGAGGACCGACCCAAAGACAGAAGAGTCGGCAAGGGTCGATAAGGTATCACAGGCCGAGGCATAAATTTTGGAAAACGATAAAAAGAAGCGAGTCAGAAAACAGGCTGGCAGATTGCAGGCTAAGCCCCATATCGCACAAAGGTTGTGGGAAGTGGAGCGGAAGAGTATGCCGCAGGTGGCAAAGATTGCACTCGGATTTACCGTCGCCATAATTCTTACCATCCTTCTCGTCCCCAACCTGAGGATTTCTCAACCCGATTACAAAGTCGGGAATATCGCCACCAGAGATATCAAAGCGCCGGCTGATTATCTGCTTAAGGACGTTCAGGCTACAGAGCGGAGGATAGAAGCAGCCGAGAAAGAAGTCTCCACCGTGTTTGACCTGGATAGCATAATCCTCTCCGAAATCTCTCTGAGGGTGAACGATGCCTTCGCCCAGGTGCATGCCCTGGAGGGAAATGCCCCCAAGGATAAATCAGCGAAAAATTCTACGAAGCTCAAAGCGCGCAGGGCGGAAGTTTTTAGAGAACGACTGGGGGTAAAGGTTAGCGATAACACGATCCGTATGCTGGAGAGGAATAAGTATCAACCCAAGATCGCTGAACATATTATAAACGTCATGAGGGTGGTTCTTAACAGGGGAATGGTAGGTGATGATAGGGAATACCTCCTGGCTTCTGTGAACGGTATTGTTATCAGAAACCTGGAGACGGGAGAAGCGAGGTCCGTCACGGACACCGATTCCATCCTGGATAGCTCCACTTTAGAGCCCTTCCTCCAGAAAGCGATCTCTCGCCTTGTGCCCGAAAAACCCAATGAGATTAGGACTATAGTGCGAAGCCTCACCCTCGAATTTGTCAGGCCCAACCTGGTGGTAAATCTGGCCGAAACTCAAACCCGAATCCAGCGGGCGGTGGATGAAGTGAAACCTGTATATTTCGAGCTCAAGAAAGGCGAGAGCATCATACGGGCGGGAGACCCCATCACTGAAGAGAAACTCATGAAGCTTCAGGGGCTGGCTCCGGCCGTGAGCGGGATCAAGATGATCTATACCTGGCTGGGGTTGCTGGTCCTGGTGATAACTATCCTCTACCTGGGCTGGATCTATCTCTCGAAATTCAAGCATTGGGTCATCAGCAATAATCAACAGCTCATCCTTCTGTCCGCCATTTTCGTGGGTAATATACTCTTCATCAAGGGGGCTATATATATCGCCGGTTCTATGGCTGAAAGTCAGAGCCTTATCCTGCAGACGTCCTTTTACTATGCCATCCCCTTCGCCATAGGAGCAATGTTGGCGGCGATACTTTTCGATATGGAAATAGCCATCCTCTTTTCGGTGGCCACCTTTATCCTCGCCGGAGTTCTGATCAGAGATAACATATCCTATCCGCTATTGGCCCTGGTGGGAAGCCTGGTGGCCAGTTTCCGGGGGAAACAGTATCGACAGCGCTCGACGCTCCTGCTCACAGGGGTATTCGTGGGCCTTGGAAGCCTGGCGATAGTGGTGTCCGCCGATCTGATAAACAATACGCTGTTCACCACCCAGGGGGGCTTCGACGCCCTGATGGGATTCGTGGGAGGCATAATGGTGGGCATCATTGTTTCTGGGATACTGCCCATCTTCGAGTCCTTGTTCAATATGGCCACCGATATCAAGCTTCTGGAGCTGTCCGACCCCAACCACCCCCTGTTGCGGGAGCTCGTCGTGCAGGCGCCGGGGACTTACCACCACAGCGTTGTGGTGGGCAGCCTGGCCGAGGAAGCGGCTAAAAATGTGATGGCTAACGACCTTTTCGCCCGGGTGGCATCCTACTATCATGACGTGGGGAAGATTTACAAACCAGAGTACTTCATCGAGAATCAGCAGGACAGCGTGAACCGGCACGATAAGCTTTCCCCCAGCATGAGCGGCCTCATCCTGATATCGCATATCAAAGACGGGGCGGAACTGGGCAGAGAGCATAAGCTGCCTCCGGCGATCATAGATATAATAAAACAGCACCACGGCACCAACCTTATATCCTTCTTTTACAACAAAGCCAAGGAACAGAACAATCAGAGTCACCAGGAGGTCGACGAAAACGATTTCCGCTATCATGGCCCCAAACCGCAGGGTAAGGAAGCGGCCATCGTGATGTTGGCGGATTCCGTGGAAGCAGCGGCCAGAACCCTCGGGAACCCCACACCGGCAAGACTCAATAACGTGGTGCAACGGATCGTCAACCATAATTTCATCGATGGTCAGCTCGATGAGTGCGACCTATCCCTGAAAGACCTGCACATCATCGTGGATAGCTTCGTGAGGATACTTGCCGCCATCTTTCACCAGCGAATTACCTATCCTCAACAGGAAGAAGGAGTGGAGGAGATTCCCCATAGTGTCCCCGAATTCGATTTTGGCGGAAAGCAAACAAAGCCGGAGCAGAGTAAGCATTAGATGGGTCAAAAGGAGGGCCGACCGGATTCTGGAGGTCCTGG
>JAUXIQ010000029.1 GCA_030620925.1 Nitrospinota bacterium | reverse complement strand
GGGACTCGGTGAACAGCCCAACGTGCCCACCGCTGCGGCCATCGCCAACGCCGTCTACGACGCCATAGGCGTGCGCATAAAATCGCTCCCCATAACCCCGGAGAAGATACTCAGCGCCCTCAAAGAAAAAGGAGAGATCGGCTCATGAAAGAAGAATTTTCCTATATAGGTAAGCACCTGCCGGTGCTTGATATAAAAGAGAAAGTTACCGGCGCCACTCAATACGCCGCCGATATCAAAATGCCCGGTATGCTGCACGGCAAAATTCTGCGCAGCCCCCACCCCCACGCCGAAATAATGCGTGTCGACACCTCGAGGGCCGAAAAGCTGCTGGGAGGGAAAAAATACGTGGCCACCGCCGAGGACGCACCGCAGGCACTCATCGGCGGCGCAGTGCAGGACATGCCCTTTTTCGCTTCTGAAAAAGTCCGATTCATCGGCGAGCCGGTGGCCGTTGTCGCCGCGCCCACTGCGGAGCTTGCGGAAGAGGCCATCGAGAGCATCAGGGTGGAGTATAAGAAGCTTCCCGGCCTGTTCGATGCAATAGAAGCCATGGACCCCGAGGCGATCCTCATCCACGAGCACTGCGGTGAATATAGTGGAAGCTCAATTGTAGTGAAGTCCGGGAACGTATGCTCTCAAACCAGCATCAGACGTGGGGATGTGGAAAAGGGGTTCAGGGAAGCCGACCACATCTTCGAGGACGTTTTCCACACCCAGAGCATTATTCAGGGACAGATAGAGCCCCATGCTGCCATCGCCCGGGTACACTCCACGGGGAGGATCGAGGTATGGACGCCCACCACCCTCGCTTTCTATCTCAGAGGGCAGCTTTCGGAGATATTCGGTCTTCCCCTCAACCATATATCGGTTTACCCCACGACCATCGGGGGCAGTTTCGGTTCCAAAGAAGCTGTTCGCATAGAGCCCTACTGCATCCTGCTCTCCAAGAAGAGCGGGCACCCGGTGAAAATAGTGACTTCCAGAGAGGAGGAGTTCACCTCTTTCAACCCCAGGCACTCCACGACAATAGAAATAAAGACCGGTGTGAAAAAGGACGGAACAATCACCGCCCGCAAGGTGAAACTGGTCTACGATACCGGAGCATTTTCCGATGCAGGCCCCATGGTGGCCGGTGAAGGGGCCAAGCAGGCAGTTGGCCCATACAAGGTACCCAACGTGGAGGTCGATTCCTACTGCGTCTACACCAACAAGATGAGCGCGCACTGCTGCCGGGCACACGGCGCCCCCCAACCCACCTTCGCCTTCGAGTCACAGATGGACATCATTGCCCGTAAACTGGGAATGGACCCGGTGGAACTGCGCCTGAAGAACGCCGTGGAGGAGGGCTACACCGGCCCGTGCGGAGACCGCTACCTCGGGGTGGGCATAGAGGAAGTCCTTCTCAAGGCGGCTGAAGGGATAGAGCTGAAAGCGAGAAGCGGCCCTAACAGGGGTAAAGGCATCGCCGTGGGCAACTGGTACAGCGGCGTGGGGGCATCGGGCGCTACGATGAAACTTAACGTGGACGGCACGGTGAGCCTCTCCATCGGCGCACCCGACGCCACGGGCACCGACATCATGGCCCTGCAGGTGGCCGCCGAGGAGCTGGGGCTCCCCCTGGACCGCATGCTGATGGCCCCCAAGGACACAGACCATTCGCCTTTCGATTTAATGAGCAGCGGAAGCCGCATAACCCACTGCATCGGACAGGCGGTGAGAAACGCCGCCGGAGACCTTAAAGCCAAGCTCCTGGAGATGGCCGCCCAACAGCTCGACACCTACCCGAAACACCTGGAGATGGAGGAGGGCGTGATCAGGGTCAAACATGCTCCGGAACAGCAGATAAGCATGAAGAGGCTGGCCCTGAGCAGCCACTTCCTCGCTCATGGACCCATTATGGGGACGGGAACCTACTTCGGTAAGCTGGGCAGCTTCGACCAGAACGCGCTGAAAGGCTTCGTCTTCGATATGGGCGAGGACCGTGCCTTCGTGGCACAGGCCACCGAGGTGGAGGTGGACACCGGGACGGGGATGGTCAAGCTGGTCAAGCTGGTCTCTGCAAACGACGTGGGCCTCCTTATAAATCCCACCAACGCGGAAAACCAGGTGCTGGGAGGCGTGCATCAGGGCATCGGCTTCGCCCTCAGTGAACATATAAAGGAAAAAGGGGGCGAGGTTTTGAACCCCCACTTCAGGGACTACGGCATGCTCACCGCCGCCGACATGCCTGAAGTGGAATGCTGTTTCGTCGAAAACAGGAACGGCCCCGGGCCTTACGGCGCCAAGGGACTCGGTGAACAGCCCAACGTGCCCACCGCTGCGGCCATCGCCAACGCCGTCTACGACGCCATAGGCGTGCGCATAAAATCGCTCCCCATAACTCCGGAGAAGATACTGAGCGCCCTCAAAGAAAAAGGAGAATAAGAACGGGGCAGAGCTGAACTAACGCCGCCCGCCGGAGACCTTCTCCACCGCCCGAATCCAGGAATCCCGCTCCTCGCCGGGGCTTTCGTGGGCGTTTCTGTAGTCCTTCTTCCTTATATATTCCGCCAGTTGACCGGAAAGTTCTTTCAGCTTGCCTGTTTCTTTCTCCTTGATAATCCCGGCGCTTCTCTCATCTTTGACAATCTTCAAAACAGCGGCAAGGTGCTGGTGGCACAGCCCGCAGGAAGTATCGTATCTATCCATGAACTCCTTTTCTTTAATGAACTTGTTAAAGGACGCCAGGTATTCTTTCTCCGCAGTCTCGGTTGAAACGCAGGCGGGGCACTTCCCGCTTACTTCAAGCCCGCTTTCCAGTCTATCCGCCAACAGATCAACAAGGTCCTTGTAGATGATGGCCGTCGCCAGGCTGTCGCCGATATCCCGCAGCTCCCAGGCGTGGGCGTTGCAGAAGCCCAGGGAATCGCTCAGTTTCCTTCGCAGCGGAGGATCGTTCACCCCTTCGTTCAGGATGGCAGCCAGGTATCGCGCCGAGGCCCGCCGGGTGAGAGAGCAGATGGGGCACCCACTCGCACCCATCGCCTCCAGCAGATCGAAGTAGACATTGTGTTTCTTCATTTTCCTCTTCATCGCAGTCCGGTCTCCCGATATTTGTAAAGTAAGGGCGCGGTGCACCTTGCCCTTGCTAAAAAAGTTTTACTTAAGGCCTAAGAATTTGTAGAGACATCCCGCGGCAGGCGGGACATGAATTGTCTCTACGGTTTTTAATTTTGCACCTTTTTGTACCTTTCCTTCCTCGCGCCTGGAAGGCGTTCCCACGGGGGGGCGGTAAGCCACTTGCGGCGGAACGTTTATCTTGGGAAAACCCGAGAGGTGTTCATGTTTTCAAAGCGCTCCGGCACGTCCACCGGCAGACAGGGCATAATCCGTCCGTTTACCATCGTGCAGTCTACCATCGGTAAGTATGAGGGGAAAAGGAAATTTGTCCCCCTTTTTGTTTTAAATAACTATATAAAGGGGCAAGTATGCTAAAATCAGTTTGCTCGAAGCGAGGAGACTATTCTCCGTCAGGGCACGGGAAATTTTGAGGGTTTTGTCGAACGTTAAAATCCATGAGGTTTCCGCTTCCTTTTCGTCAAGACAGCTAATACTTTTGCAGAGGAGAAACGATGCCTTCAAAATATGTCTATATCGATGATGTGGCCATCAACTATTTCCATGCCGGGCAGACCATCCTGCCCGACGTCCTCCCCGATTTAAGCCAAGGGCAGCGCCTCCTCACGTGCCACGGTGCAGGGGGGAACGGCCACCCATTTTCAAAACATCTGGAAGCCATCGGTCAGAAACACAGCCCTTTGTCCATCGATCTACCCGCTCACGGCCGCTCAGGCGGGCTGGAGAGCCCCAGGACAATCACCGACTACTGCACTTTCCTGGACAAATTCGTAGACGCCCTGAATTTGAGCCCCTTTGTGATCCTGGGCCATTCCATGGGCGGGGCAATAACCATCGAATACGCCATCACCCGTCCGGAGAAGCTTAAAGGTATCATCCTGGTGGGCACCGGGGCCAAGCTGAAGGTTCTGCCGGAACGACTGGAGCAGATGAAGCGGGTGATGGAAGGCAAGGAACCGGTCCAGTACGATCGATGGTCTTACTCGCAGAAGACGTCCATGGAAATCGTTCGGGAAGGATGGATAGAGAGCGCCAAGACCGACCCCCGCATAAGGTATTACGATTTCCTGGCCTGCGACGCTTTCAACAGGATGAGCGACCTGCCGGGCATAAACCTCCCCGCCCTGATCATTTGCGGCGAGGAAGACCTGGCCACCCCCTTGAAATACTCGGAATACACGGAAAAGAACATCCCGGGAGCGAAACTGGTGCGCATAGAAGACGCAGGGCACGCGGTGGCCTCCGAGAAACAGGAGCAATTCGATAAAGCGGTGGTCGAATTCCTGGACTCGCTGTCTTAGCTCACTTTACTCAACCGTTCGCACACATGAACAGAGGCGGAACCACGAGGAGAAACGCATGAACCTGTATAAAAAAGCGGCCATCGCCGGGGTTTACGAGCATCCGACGCGGTGGGCCCCTGATAAGTCAGCTTTTCAAATCCACGCCGAAAGCGCACGCGGCGCGCTGGAGGATGCGGGCCTGAAAATATCCGATGTCGACGGCTACTTCACCTCCGGTGTCTCCGGCATGGCCCCCATACTCATGGCCGAGCACCTCAACATCAACCCCAAGTTCCTGGATTCCACCTCCATCGGCGGGTCTTCTTTCGACGCCCACGTCCACCACGCCTGCGCGGCGGTGGCCGCGGGGTTGTGCGAGGTGGCACTGATCACCTACGGCAGCACCGCCTCCTCCAGGGGCATGTCTATCGGCACCGGCCTGCGCCTGGGCAGCGAGCCCCCGGAACAATTCGAATCCCCTTACGGCCCCACCACCGTGGGCGCCTACGCCATGGTGGCACACAGGCACATGCACCAGTACGGCACCACCAGCGAGCAGCTTGCGGAAATAGCGGTTACCATGCGCAGGCACGCCTCCGCCAATCCCCAGGCCAAGTACCGCGATACCATAACCGTGGAAGACGTGCTGGAATCGCGCATCATCTCCGCACCTCTGCACCTGCTCGACTGCTGCATCATCTCTGACGGCGGCGGCGCAGTGGTGTTGACCACACCCGAACGGGCGAAGGACCTCAAAAAACCGCCGGTGTGGGTGTTGGGTGCCGGCGAATCGTGCGTTCACACCGGCATGGGCGCGCAGGATATAACCGATATCGCCGCCCGAAGGTCGGGAGAAACGGCCTTCGCCCAGGCCGGAATCGCCCATTCCGACATAGATATGTGCATGATCTACGATTCGTTCACCATAACCGTCCTCACCACGCTGGAGAACCTGGGGTTCTGCGAAAAGGGCGAGGGCGGCGAATTCGTGCTCAACGGAAGAATAGGGTTGGGCGGCGAGCTGCCCATCAACCCCGAAGGCGGCGGCCTCTCAAACAACCACCCCGGCATGCGGGGGATATTCCTGGTCATCGAGGCCACCAAACAGTTGCGGGGAGAATGCGGCAACCGGCAGGTGGAGGAGACCAGGCTGGCCCTGGTTCACGGCACGGGAGGATGGCTGGGCGTCAGGCACAGCGGAGTAACCCTTATCCTGGGCAGCGAATGAGCGCCTGCACCGGCTGCCTTTATTTATAATTATCCCAGGGAGAAAATGAAATGAGCGGATACCAGAAACCGATACCACAGATAGACGAGGAGTCCAAACCCTTCTGGGAGGCCTGCAAGCGGCACGAGCTGTACATGCAGAAATGCAGGGACTGCGGCACGCTCCGCTACTACCCCAGGGCGCTCTGCGGCAATTGCCTCTCATCCGACACGGAATGGGTCAAATGCAGCGGCAGGGGCGAAATTTATACTTTTACGGTTACCTACCAGAACAGGGGCGCAGGTTTTCGCGATGAACTGCCCTACGTCCTGGCCTACATAGAGTTAGAGGAAGGGGTGCGCATGATGAGCAACGTGGTAGAGTGCGAGCCCGAGAAGGTAAGTATAGGCATGCCCGTTGAGGTGGTCTTCGAAGATATCAACGATGAAATAGCCCTCCCCAGGTTCAAGCCTTTGCCTGAGTAGTATTGATTAAGACAGGGGGAGTATTATTTTAGTTAAGAAGGCGCGCCTTCATCGGGTATTTTTATGCCCAAAAATAGGAGTTAATGCTCATAATTACCGATAAATTTTCCGATAAATGTGAGGAGGTGAAATAAATCATGGCTGGGGAGGCCTTCATCGTGGTGGACATGCTGAAAGGTTTCCTGGTGGAAGGGTATCCTCTCTACTGCGGAGACGAGGCCAGGAAGATTATCCCCCGCGTGGTGTCGCTGTTGTCTGATTCAAAGGACAGAAAGATAATTTACGTCTGCGACAATCACAGTGAAGACGACCTCGAATTCGAGATGTTTCCCAGACATTGCGTGAAAGGCACAGAGGAGGCGGAGATTATCGACGAGCTGAGACAGTTCCCCGGCGAGATAGTGCCCAAGACGCGGTTCAGCGCGTTTTACAACAGCCGTCTGGGGCAGGTGCTGGAAGAGGTCGCGCCGGAAAAAGTCATCGTGGTGGGGGTGTGCACGGATATATGCGTGAACTACACGGTGGCCGATCTGCGCAACCGTGATTACAGCGTGGAAGTGCCTGCGCGATGCGTTGCCTCTTTCGACGAAGAAGCGCACAGGCACGCCCTGAAACACATGGAAAAGGTGCTGGGGGCCCGGATCACCTGATGCTTGAAGCCCCCCCGGAGCGGTTCATCCATCCGCCGGGTGCCGGTCGGCCCGGCTGAAAGCGACAGCCGTGAAGATCATTTTCGGAAAAAGCCGTTTAACGACCCTCTGTATAGCCGCCATCTGTTTCTGGATGGTTATGGGGGCGCTGCTGGTAAAGCGCGTCTATTTCCCCGGCGTTTACGACATTGCGCTTGCAGAAGCCCCGCCCGCGGAAAACGTCTCCGGCGAGCGGTGGTACGGGATTTACATGCGGGGGGAGAAGATCGGTTACACGACTACCTCCACCACGCCCGCGGGAGAAGGCTACCTCATCGCCGAGCGGTCTTTCATGCGTCTGAACACCCTGGGCACACTCCATGAGATAAAAACGCGCACCACCACTTACGTGGATCAGGGCTTCGCGCTCAAATCCTTCGATTTCCACATATCTTCAGGTCTGGTCGATTTTCGGGTACAGGGAAAACTCCAGGGGCGCGAACTGCACCTCAACGTCATAACCGGCGGGGAGGAGAACCAGAGCACCCTGCACATGAAAGACATCCCTTACCTCTGGACAAACCTCCGGCCGTTCATAGCCGCCTCCGGTCTGGAAGAGGGTAAGAAGTATCGCACCTTCCTTTTTGATCCCTCCACCCTTTCCAGCGCCGAAATGATAGTGGAGGTGGTGGGCAGCGAAACGCTCACAGTTGATGGAAGGGCCACTAAAGCGTTCAAATTGAGAGAAACATTCAAGGGGATAGTGGTCAACTCCTGGCTGGACGAGGAGGGAGAGATACTCAGGGAAGAGAGCCCCATGGGGCTCCTCATGGTGAAAGAAGAGCGCGGCAAAGCCATCGCCGCCGCAAAAACCACCGTTCCCCCCCCGGACATAATGGTCTCCACCTCGATTCCGGTTAGAAAGAAGATAGAAGAACCCCGCGGCACGAGCTTTCTCAAGGTAAAGCTCAGCGGCATAGACCATAAAAGTTTTGATATTACGGATCAGCGCCAGAGCCTTTCCGGGGACGTGCTGGAGATAAAGCGTGAGGCCCTCCAAGGCAGAACAGATTATCCGCTGCCCTACAGCGACAAGAAATTTAAACCCTATCTGTCTTCCACTCTCCTGATCCAGAGCGACCACCCCTCGATAACCGCCGCTGCGGACAAGATCGTGAGCGAGGGCTCCAGCGCCATGGAAGCCGCGGCAAAAATTTCCAACTGGGTATACAACAACCTGGAAAAACAGTATACCTTCAGCATCCCCTCCGCAGTGGAAGTGCTCAAAATAAAGACGGGGGATTGCAACGAGCATACCGTACTTTTCACCGCCCTGGCCCGCGCCGCGGGTATTCCCACCCGCATCTCCACCGGGCTTGTCTACCACCAGGGCAGCTTCTACTATCATGCGTGGGCCGACGTATACCTGGGGGGATGGATCTCCGTGGACCCGCTGATGAACCAGTTCCCCGCCGACGCCACTCACCTGAAACTGGTTGAAGGGGGTCTGGACAAACAGGTGCAACTGGTCCAAACCATGGGTAACCTTAAAATAGAGGTGCTGGAATACAAATGATACGGATCGAGAACCTTTCAAAATCATACGACGGCTTCCAGGCGGTGAAGGGCCTTTCCCTTCACGTTTCCAGGGGCGAGCTTTTCGCTTTCCTGGGCCCCAACGGGGCGGGCAAGACCACCACCATCAAAATGATAGCGGGAATCCTGAAACCCACAGAGGGCAAAGTGTTCATCGACAGCCACGACATCAGCGTGGAACCGGAAAAAGCAAAGAGCGCCCTGGGCTACATCCCCGACGCACCTTTTCTTTACCAGAAGCTCACCGGCAGAGAGTTCCTCAAATTCGTGGCGGGACTGTATAACATGGACGGCGAAGACTGCGACCACCGCATCGAGGAGCTGCTGGACCTCTTTGAGCTGACCGACTGGGGCGGCGAGCTCATCGAGAGCTATTCCCACGGTATGAAGCAGAAGCTGGTCATGTCCTCCGCCATCGTTCATAAGCCCAAAGTAATAGTCGTGGACGAACCCATGGTGGGGCTGGACCCCAAAAGCGCCCGCCTGGTAAAGGAGGCCTTCAAGAAAATGTGCGCAGCGGGCATCACCATCTTCATGTCCACCCACACCATGGAAGTCGCACAGGAGATGGCAGACCGCATCTGTATCATAAACGAGGGCGGAATCATCGCCCTGGGCACCATGGAAGAACTCCGGCAAGAAGCCGTATCGGGGGACGACCGTCTGGAGACCATATTCCTTAAACTTACCGGCGGCGAGGAGATGAAAGAGATAATCCGCGTCCTGCAGATATGAAGAAAAGCGGTGCAGGCCAGGATTATACGCCTGATAGTTCCTGGAAGCAGCCTGAGCCCCGCGTAACGCGGGGTTTTCACCAAAAAGGTTTCATCAACCTGATTTTAAAGGATCAATTCGAGTCCAAGCCATGAACCAGTGCAAACTATTAATGCTCCCCAGATGGTGGACTTTCCGTAACAGCCTCCGGGCAAGGGAGCGGAGAGCGGTCCTCAAGCTGGTGGTGATGATAGCCATGGCCGTGGTGTTCTGGGTCGGCTCGTATATCCTCTTCTCCAAGCTAATAGGCTACTTCGGCAGCGTGGACACCTTCGGTGAACTGCTGGCGGAAAAGCTGCTGTTCATGATCTTTTTGACCGTCTTCTCCGTACTCCTGTTCAGCAACATAATCACCGCTCTCTCCACCTTCTACCTGTCCCAGGACCTTCCCCTGGTCTTCTCCTTTCCCGTGTCGCTGGAGAGAATTTTCATAACCCGTTATGCCGACACCTTGCTGGAATCCTCCTGGATGGTGACCTTCTTCACCCTCCCCATTTTCATTTCCTACGGCACGGTGATGCACGCACCCTGGACTTACTACCTGGCCCTGGCGGCGATTATGGGGCCTTTCTTGATGATACCGGCCGGTCTGGGGGTAATCGTAACCATGCTCCTGGTTAACTTGTTCCCCGCCAGGCGTATAAGGGACATCCTGTTTTTGATGGTCATCATTCTGGTTATAATCCTTTATCTTCTCATCCGATTCCTTCAGCCGGAGAAACTGGTCGACCCTGATGCGTTTTCAAGCCTGGTGGAATACCTGTCCCTCTTTCGCGCACCCAAAGCACAGTTTATGCCCGGCCACTGGGCCACGGAAACCCTGGCGCCCCTTGCGCAGAGGAGCTCCGGCAACAGCGGTTTCTACCTCCTCATGCTGGTGAGCACCGCCCTGGGTCTCCTCGCCGTCGGTAATCTGGTAGCCCGAAAAATCTATTTCTACGGTTTTTCAAAAGCTCAGGAATCGCATCGTGTCAGGCTGTCCAAAAGCTGGCTCCTGGAAAGCGCCATAAACTTCTTCACCCTCCCCTTTCACACCAGCACCCGGGCGATTATGAGCAAAGACATCAAGGCTTTCTTCCGGGATACCGCCCAGTGGTCGCAGCTTTTACTGCTGGCGGCCCTGGTAGCTGTATACATGTATAACTACAGCGTGCTTCCCCTGGACCAGGCCCCCTTCGCCAGATTCTTTATGGAGAACCTCTTCTCCTTCCTCAATATGGGCCTGGCGGGATTCGTCATCTCCGCCATCGCCGCCAGGTTTGTCTTTCCCGTGTTGAGCCTGGAGGGGGAATACCTCTGGCTCCTCAAAAGCTCCCCCCTGAACATGAAACGCCTCTTATGGAGCAAATTCTGGATAGCTTTCATTCCCCTGGCCGCCCTCTCCCAGCTGCTCATCATAGTAAGCAACCACCTGCTGCACGCCAGCCTCTTCCTGAGATACCTATCCTCTTTCACCGTTCTGGCCATGACTTTCGGCATAGTGGCTATGGGCCTCGGCCTGGGGGCTGTTTATCCGAAGTTCAAGGCTGAGAATATCACCAAAATAACCACCAGCTACGGGGGGATCGTCTACATGATCACCAGCATGGGTTTCGTGGCGGCGGTGGTGGTGCTCCAGGCCTGGCCCACATATCTGTTGTTAACCGCCGGCGGACGCTGGGAAACGCTGGGAGCATGGGGGATGGCTCAGATAATCATTTCCTACGGGATGGTGGTGGTAGTGAACATAGCCGCCGTGGTCATCCCCATGAAACGGGGATTGAAAGCTCTCTCCTACCTGGAGATCTAGCACCGGTCCCCCCAAAACCCCGTGTCATCTCTTAAGAAAAAAGAAACCGCGGCATCTTGCATAGCGCCTCCCGCATCGTGTATCATAAATCATACGCAAAGGGACATCCCGTAACATTCCACCCGAGGCTGAGGGCGGGGGGGGGGAATGAACGTAGGCGATTCGCTTAAACTGCACGCAAAAAACACGCCGCAAAAAGTGGCCATGGTCTACGGCGAAGAGAGGATAACCTACAAGCAGTTTAACGACCGAGCCATCAGCCTGGCCCACGGCCTGATGCAGATGGGTATC
>JAUXIQ010000384.1 GCA_030620925.1 Nitrospinota bacterium | reverse complement strand
CGCAGAGTTGGTCGCTGAAGGGACTGGGGGAGGGTGCGTAGGGGCAGGGCTTGCCCTGCCCGAAACGGGCGCAGCAAGCGACGCCCCTACGAGAGACTGGATGAAAAAGATCGTCATCTACGCCGGGGAGGTTGGGTGGGGGTGAATACCGAATAACACCCTCCCTTCATTTCCTCCCATCAAGGGAGAGAAAATTTATTAATATAAAATAAGAAAGGGAGCATGGCAACCATATGGGAAGTCAAAACCAAACTTCATCAACCGATTCTGCTGATGAAGCCGGTTTTTTTCAGGAGGAGACTTAATGTCAGAGAACGTCTACGTAAAGCTGCAAGAAAAGTTCGATAGCTCGCCAATGGGCTTCCCCAAAACCGAGAGCGGCATCGAGCTGAAAATTCTGCGCAGCCTGTATAACGAGGAAGAGGCCGAGATGGCATTGAACCTGTCCATCCTTCCCACCAATGCTCAGACCATAGCAGAAAAAACTGGCGGAGACCCGGAGGGAACGGGAGCCATACTGGAAGAAATGGCCCATAAGGGCCTCGTGTACCGGCGCAAAAAAGACGGAGAAAACCGTTACTCTTTGCTCCCCTACCTGCCCGGCATCTGGGAATTACAGGTAAAGAACATCACACCCGAGTTCAACGAGATGATGGCTGAATACTACGATTCCGGCCTGGGCCGGGAAGTGTTAAGCGGCAGCGATACAAACTATTTCAAAGTGGTGCCCAATAAGAAAAACATCACCGCCCAGATGGAGATATTCAACTACGAGGAAGTCTCGAACATCGTAAATGAAGCCGACAAAATAGCCGTATTCGACTGCATCTGCCGCCTGGAGAAGAAGATGCTGGGAGCTGGCTGCGACAGGCCTCTCGAGGTATGCATGGCCTTCGGAAACAATGCTGAGTACTTAATGGATGAGGATATCGCCAGGGAAGTGACCAAAGAAGAGGCCATCCGTATCCTGGACCAGGCTGAAGAGGCGGGCCTTGTACACTCCTCTACCAACACCTCTTCAGGGCATCTTTTCATATGCAACTGCTGCGGCTGCTGCTGCACAATCCTGCGGGGTATAACGCATCTGAATTTACCAACGGCCATAGCCAAGTCCAACTTCTACGCACAGAGCGATGCGGACCTGTGCACCGCCTGCGGCGTATGCGAGGAGAGGTGCCAGGTTAGCGCCATAAGCATGGATGACGACGTTGCGCAGGTAACCGTGGAAAAGTGCATAGGCTGCGGCCTCTGTGTCTCCACCTGCCCCACGGAGGCGATGGCCATGGTGCGTAAACCCGAGGCGGAGATTAAAGAACCACCGGCAAGAATAGTGAACCTCCTCGCCACCATCGCCGAGGAAAAGGGCAAGACGCTTAGCTGAGAATATACCCGAAATTAAATATTTCGTGCCCCACCCCGTTGTATACGGAGTTGAGGCACCTTTAAACCATGCTCCTCCCGTGCATGAGATTATGTGCCATCGCTTTCCATCCCCCTATCCTTTCCCCCGGCTTCCACAGGCATGGAGTTATGGTAATCGCGGCAGGATGCCGCTCCTACTGTTTATTGATCAGTCCGTCACCCCTCCCTGTAGTCCCGCAAAACGCGAGACAGGCGCGATAGATATCCGCTCTTTTTAATATGCGCGCTGCCCATTATAAATATATAATAGCGTGTCAGCTCTCACGGGGAAACTTCTCAAACCGGTACGTACATGAATAATATTTTACTCACCGGCAAGCCCCGAACGGGCAAGACCACTATAATAGAGGATGTGGTAAAGCGCCTCACGCTGGACGGGGCCGGAGGGCCTGCCGCGCCTGAGAAGGCCGGCTGCGGCGGTTTTTACACCGGCGAGATCAAAGAGGGCGGTAAGAGGATGGGCTTCTCTATATCCACGTTAGACGGCGCTGAGGGCATCCTCTCGCACGCGGACATAAAAGGCCCTCACCGCGTGGGGCGTTACGGCGTAAACCTGGCCGACCTGGAGCGCATAGCGGTCCCCTCCATGCTGGAGGCGGCCGCCAACCGCCGCCTGATAATCATCGACGAGATAGGAAAGATGGAGCTTTTCTCGCTCAAGTTCAGGGAGGCGGTGGTGCATTGCCTGGACAGCGCCGCCCCCCTGCTGGGCACCGTAATGGAAGCCCGCAACCCATTCACCGACAGGATAAAGGGCCGGCCCGACATTACGCTGATACTGGTGACCGCCGAAAACAGGGACTCCCTCCCGGATAGACTGACTGCAGCCATCGCACAGTGCAGATGACCGGGCGATCAACCTGTTAAACGGAGCTCAACCTTTGGAAAATGCAGGAACCGACAGCGAACTTCAGAAATGGGCGAGCGGACAGAATTACCTCTCTCGCCGACAGAGGACCATTGCCCGCAGCGTCTCCTTCAGCGGAATGAGCATAGTCGGCGAAGGGGTGCGGATGACCCTGCACCCCGCCCCACCGCATACGGGCCTGATTTTCAGAAGGACAGACCTTGAACATAGACCGGAAATCCCCGTTTCCCTGACAAACATTTGCCGCTCAAGCATGTACATAGCCCTTACACGGACCGACTGGCGAGAAGGCCTGCTGAGAAAGGTCCTGCGAGGAAACGCCCATCTAACCCCCTTTCGATACATGGAGCATCTGCTTCTTCCTTTACCGGCGCCTCACGTGGCGGTGGTGGAGCATTTCCTGGCGGCAACCTACATGCTGGTGGATAACCTCATCGTCGAGATCGATGGTGAGGACCTGCTCTACGCGGACTTCGACGAATATGCGCGCTGGTTCATGGAAGCGGCTGTCACGGAGCAGGAAGCGGACAGGAAACTGTTCACAGTGGCCGAACCATACAGGATCGAGGGGAAAAATGGCCAGGTGATTGAAATCCGACCGGGGGACGAGCTATTCGTTGACTACAGCGTTGACTTTACCCGGAAAT
>JAUXIQ010000431.1 GCA_030620925.1 Nitrospinota bacterium | reverse complement strand
CGGTTTTACACCTGAGTCAAGAACTAAAAGAGGGCGGGTAATATTTCCCGCCCTCTTCTATTAAAGTATCGTCATTTCTTTTCAGGGCACTATAGCGGCCCTGGTGACCTTCCCTTCCATGGTGTCCTTTATCGCATCGTTGATCTCAGCAAGCGAGTATTTGTGCGAGATTATCTGCTCGAAGGGATACTTGTCCTTGTTCTTACTCAGAAAATCCATCGCCAGAGGCATGGCCCAGGGTTCGTAGGCGCCAATACCCTTCATAGTCAGGTTGGAGAAAACCATCCGCCCCAGGCTTATATTAGCCACGTGGGAAGGGCTTATGCTCCCTATGATCATATACTTACCGAAAACGCGCAGCATCCGAAGCCCTTCGGGGACGGCCGCCGGGTTGCCGGTCAACTCCATGGCAACGTCGCAGCCTCTACCGCCGGTTACCTCCCTGACCATCTTCACCCTGTCACCTTCTTTCTCGTATTCATCGATATTTATCAGGTGGTCTGCTCCGAAAGCCCCGGCCAGCTCCAGTCGATCCTGCCTCTTTTCGGTAACAATGATTTTGGAAGCTCCCATTTCTCTGGCCACCGCCACCGCATACAGCCCCAGTCCGCCCGCCCCCTGGATGAGGACGTTGTCGCCGGCGGTGAGCCCTATCTTGTGCCAGCCGAAGAGTACCTGTGACAGTGCGCAGTTAAGCGGCGACACCACTTCGTCCGGGAGCTCATCGGGCACCTTGAATACAAAGTGGTTGGGCCTCAGGTAGTAGTATTCGGCGAAGGCTCCGCTGAAGTGCGGATGCACACCGATATCCACGTTATGCCGGAAAAGACGTATGCAGCCTGTGCGGTCTCCGTTGATGCAGGAGTAGCACCTTCCGCAGAAGTAGAAATACTGATAGGCCACGCGGTCGTCCTTGGCGAGCGGGAGACCGTTGGAGTCCTCTTTTATGTCCTTGCCCAGCTCCTCCACCTTCCCCATCATCTCGTGCCCTATGACCTGGGGCACCTTCTGCATGGGCTGGTCTCCTTTGAAAATATGAATATCCGATCCGCAGATGTTGGCCATGGTAACCTTGATCAGGATAGCTCCCGGCTCTACGTCGGGAATGGGGAGGTCCTGGATTTCCATGGGGGTATTGGGTTGCGCAAAAATCGCTGCTTTCCCGGTAGCCATTTTTCCTTCTCCTTCTGAAAAAGATTAAGAAGAAATATCAGTAAGGCAGGTATTCCCTGCCCATCGATTCGCGAGCAATGATTATTTTCTGCACCTCGCCCGTCCCATCGCCTATCTGCCATCCCATGACGTCTCTCAGCCTCTGCTCGATGGGAAACTTATCGGAATAACCGTAGTGGCCGTGCAGCAACAGGCATTTGTGTATGACCTCAGTAGAGATTTTTGGTCCCCACCACTTGACCATGGCCGCCTCCTTGGTATAAGGCAGGCCGCGCTGCCTCAGCCACAGGCCACGATAGCACAACCACCGGGCCGCTTCAAGCTGTGTCTCGGCTTCGGCCAAAGGAAAGGAGATCCCTTCAAATCGCGCAAGCGGCTTTCCGAAAGTCTGCCGGTTTTTAGCGTGCTCCATAGTCTCCCTGAGGGTGAGCATGGCCACGGATACGCATTTTAAGGCTATATAGATGCGGTTGAGGTCCATCCAGGATATTACCATTTGAAACCCCCTGCCCTCCTCACCTATCATATTGCTGCGAGGGATGCGCACGTCCTCCATGGCAACGGCGCCCCTGGGTATCGCCCGGCAGCCCAAATCCCGATAATCGGAAACGGAGACGCCCTGCGCGTCTCTGGGGACCATGAATATGCTGATCCCTCGCGCCGCCGGGTCGTCAAACTTGCTCCGGGCCATGATGAAAAAGTTGTCGGCATTGCTCATGCTGACGGAGTTCTTCTCCCCGTTGAGGACGAAATCGTCCCCGTCCCTCACCGCTTTGGTCTTCAAGTGCGCGAGGTCGGAGCCGGCATCCGGCTCAGTGCAGCCCAGGGCGAAAAGTTTCTCGGCAGAGGCCATGGGCGGCAGCCATTCTCTCTTCTGCTCCTCGGTGCCGAATTTGCACAGAAGCTCCGCCCCCAGAATGCTGATCATTATGGGAAGGACGCAGTTGAAATCGCCCCTGGCGATCTCCTCCATTACCAGGCCGATAGTGATATCGTCCAGGGGGTTACCGCCGTACTCTTCAGGGATATAAACCCCCATGAGGCCCAGCTTCGCCATTTTCTCGACCTGCTGGTAAGGGAACTCGCTGTTCCTATCCCAGTGGTTGTATTTGGGAGCCAGTTCTTTGGTGGCGAATTTGGCGATATTATCCCGTAGGAGTTCCTGTTCTTTGGTGAAAGAAAAATCGATCACCTTCTTCCCCCCATTATTAAATACTCAAGACCGTTTATCGATAGAAACCTTTCCGACCAGACACTCTGTTTTCCGCAAACATCCGAGATAGAAGGGAATCTTGAAATACTCGCAGTATTCATCAATCGCAATGCTCCAAAGTCCTTATATGGTTATAGAAACAGCTTTACAAAATGCGGCAAAGTGGTATAGTTTTTCTACTGAATACGTCTATATAATTAAGAGACTTTAACAT
Organism: Nitrospinota bacterium; assembly: GCA_030620925.1. GTDB lineage: Bacteria > JAUXIQ01 > JAUXIQ01 > JAUXIQ01 > JAUXIQ01 > JAUXIQ01. The sequence continues at coordinate 1 of JAUXIQ010000431.1, read as the reverse complement.
G
>JAUXIQ010000057.1 GCA_030620925.1 Nitrospinota bacterium | reverse complement strand
TGCGCGTAAAAGGAACCACCAAAGCCATTGCCATTACCGTGGATTGCAACAGCCTCTACTGCTATTTGGACCCTTTTGAGGGAGGCAAAATAGCAGTGGCCGAGGGGGCCAGAAACGTCGTCTGCGTAGGGGCCAGGCCGCTGGCCCTCACCGATTGCCTCAACTTCGGTAACCCCGAAAAGCCGGAAGTAATGTGGCAGTTCAGGAAAGTCATCGAAGGCATGAGCGAAGCCTGTCGGGCGCTCAACACTCCGGTGGTCAGCGGGAACGTGAGCTTTTACAACGAGACCAGGGGGGAAGGCATATACCCCACCCCCACGGTGGGGATGATGGGGCTCCTGGAAGATTACCTCTCTCACGCCACTCAGTGGTTCAAGGACTCCGGGGACCTGGTGGTGATGCTCGGAGAAAACCGGGAGGAACTGGGCGGCTCCGAATACCTGCGCGCAATTCATGGAATCGAACGCGGCTCGCCGCCGGAGCTCGATATGGCGCGGGAAAAAGCGGTGCAGGAAACCTGCCTGGAGGCTATCTCCAAGGGTATCGTCAAATCGGCCCACGACTGTTCTGAAGGAGGGCTCGCCGCGACTCTGGCTGAATCGTGTATCTCAGGGGAAAAAGGCATAGGCGCCGATATAACCATTAATGACGACATGCGCCAGGACGCTCTGCTCTTCGGTGAATCACAATCCCGAATCATTCTGTCCATCAACGCTGAGGACCTTTCGCAGCTGAAAGAGATAGCGTCGCGGCAGGGCTCGCCGTTGCAGGTCCTGGGCGAAGTTGGTGGAGATTACCTGAGAATAAATATACGCGGCGGTAATTTCGTAATAAATTTAAGTGTAACCGAGATGAGAAACGGATGGGCTAATTCACTGGAACGGTATATGACCGGAAAATAGGGTCGAGGGAGAATCAGGTGTTCGGAAAGTTGAAAGAATATTGCGGTGTCTTCGGGATTTACGGCCATCCTGAGGCCGCTAACCTAACCTATCTGGGGCTCTACGGCCTCCAGCACAGGGGGCAGGAGAGCGCGGGTATAGTGTCCAGCGACGGCCAATCCCTCTTTTCAGAAGTGGGAATGGGCCTGGTGGCCGAAGTTTTTAACGAAAAAACGCTGAGTCGGCTGCCCGGTTATATCGCCATAGGCCATAACCGTTACTCCACTTACGGCACCAGCCTCATAAAGAACGCTCAACCGATAATGGTCGATTACGCGCAGGGTTCCCTGGCGCTCGCTCATAACGGGAACCTGGTAAACGCCAGGATGCTCCGGGATGAGCTGGAGGAAGACGGAGCCATTTTTCGCTCTGGAACCGACAGTGAGGTTATATTGCACCTCATCGCCAGGTCGGAACGGAGGTTTTTGCCGGATAAGGTGGTAGAGGCTCTAGACAGGCTCAAAGGCGCCTACTCGCTGGTGCTGATGGACAAGCAGGAGATGGTGGGAGTGAGGGACCCCTACGGGTTCCGACCCCTTATCGTAGGCAAATTGAGGGACGCTTTCGTGCTGGCCTCCGAATCCTGCGTGCTGGACCTCATTGAAGCAGAGTATGTGCGAGAGGTTCAGCCCGGAGAGATAGTGGTAATAAACGAACAAGGAATCAGCTCTTACAGACCCTTTCCGCCCATAGTACCCAAACATTGTATCTTCGAGTTCATCTATTTCGCCAGGCCGGATAGCCTCCTTTTCGGCAAAACCGTCAACTCAGTCCGCATGGAGCTTGGGAAACAGTTGGCAAGAGAAATCCCAGTAGAGGCGGACCTGGTTATTCCGGTGCCCGATTCGGGGATGTTCGCCGCCATGGGCTATGCTGAGGAATCGGATATACCGTTCAAGATGGGCCTCATAAGAAGCCATTATGTGGGCCGCACGTTCATTGAGCCTACAAGATCCATCAGACACTTCGGCGTGAAATTAAAACTGAACGCGGTGAGGGACATAATCGAGGGTAAACGGGTTGTGGTGGTGGACGATTCAATCGTGCGCGGAGTGACCAGTAGAAAGCTGGTGCAACTGTTGCACGGCGGCGGCGCAAAAGAGGTCCACATGAGGCTCAGCTCGCCACCTATCAAATACTCTTGTTTTTACGGTATAGACACACCCACCAGGGAAGAACTCATCGCCTCCTCTAAATCCCTGGACGAAATAAGGGAATATTTAACCGCCGATTCTTTGCAATATCTATCCCTTGAAGGTCTTTTAGGGGCGGTCGCACCCGACCAGGAGCATTACTGCACCGCCTGCTTCACTGGGAATTATCCCGTGGAAGAAGTCTGGCACGACGTTGACCAGCTCAAGCTTTTCGAGCGAGAGCTTTAATCTAATAAGATCCTTGATCATCAATCCCGCCAATTAACTATTATCTAAAGCTAACGGGCCTTCATGGCGTTATTATATATGTTGACATATTCTGCTCTTATGTTATATTTTCACTAACTTAAATTCAAGTATGACAAATTAAGCCTTTTTTGAAAGCCCTACGTGTCTTATAATTAATAGGTATATAAATACGAATCGATTTGTTTTATATCTATCAAAATTGAAATAAAGATGATGCAGATTTTGTGCCTATTTATAAATAAATTTTCAAGGTCGCCTTTCTGCCTGTTGCCGAAAGCGTTAGCCCTATCGGTGATGATCCTCATCCCCCTTGCCGGCTGTTCGGTTCCCGGCTCCATTACCAAACCTCCCCTGAAAAGTCTGCGCCTGGCGGAACCCAGCAGGGAAAAAGCTTTCAAGCGATTTCAGGACAGACCGTCATTATCCGGCAAACACGAGCTGGCAATAGAATGGGCGTCGGCCCGCGGGGAGTTATACGCAAGCCTTTTCCCCATCAGGGCGGAAGAAGATAAATTTATCGAAGAGTCGGTGCCGGAGATAGTAGACTTTGAAAACGGAGCGTTGCCGGAGATAGTGGACTTTGAAAACGGAGTGGTGCTGGAGACGATTGAAAAACAGGATGAAATAGTGTCGGAGATATTTTCCATACAAAAAGAAGCGAGACTCGAGATACCGGATGCCGGGCAGGGCACAGCACAAAAATATCCCGATTTTGTTATAGAGAGAAACGCCAAAGTAGAAAAATATATAAAATATTACCAGAATCAGCGAAGCGGCACCTTCCAGAAATGGTTGGAGCGCTACGGCCGCTACGGACCCATGATGCGACAGATACTGCGAGAGTACGGCCTGCCGGAAGACCTGGTGTTCATGGCGATGATAGAAAGCGGCTTCTCACCTTATGCCTATTCCAGGGCCAGAGCCACAGGCCCGTGGCAGTTTATCAGCTCCACGGGTAGAAGATACGGCCTGACCATCAACTGGTGGATCGACGAACGGAGAGACCCCTTCAAAGCCACCCACGCCGCCGCTCGATTTCTTACATACCTTTACGAGATGTTCGACTCCTGGCCCCTTGCAATGGCGGGATATAACGCCGGAGAGTATAGGATCAGCAGAGCCATGGAGCGCCTCCACACAAACGATTTCTGGCGTCTTGCCCGCTCTCGTTACATCAAGCGGGAGACCAAGCAGTATGTGCCCAGGATAATGGCCGCTGCCATAATCGCTAAAAATCCAGAGAAGTACGGCTTTACCTATATCGAATATCAGGCCCCATTGAAATACGACGAGGTGGAGATAAACGCACCCGTTGACCTCAACATCGTCGCCCGAAGCGCTGGCACAATCTATGAAGAGATAAAAGCGCTGAACCCTGAGCTTAAAAGAGGGGTTACCCCTCCCAACTATACAGTGTACAACCTGAAAATCCCTCACGGCTCGACAAGCACATTCCAGGCCAATTTCAAGGAAATAGCCACCGACCGCCGCACCGCCTGGCAGAGACATCGTGTGCGAAGGGGCGAAACGATCGCGAGAATCGCTCGCCGGTACGGCGTGTCGGTTATTACCATAGTAGAGCTGAATAAATTGCAAAACCCCCATCGTATTAAGGTGGGCGATGATATCCTCATACCGATGAGCAGCCGAAGGGCGATGGCGGCAGCTATGGCCGACAAAAGAGACGGCTCGGTTCGATCGGCTGGCGGCGGGAAAAATTTTTACTACACCATCAGGCACGGCGATAACTTATCCGACATAGCCAGAGAATTCGGGGTATCCATAGAGGATATCCTTCGTCTCAACAACCTCCGCAACCCGCATCGGATTTACGCAGGGAAGAAAATACTCGTACCCGCCTACGACTCCCCGGTCCTTCCCGGAGCGACGGTTATTACCTCTGCTAATAATGACCGGGCAAAAGACGGAATAGCTACAGTAGAGTTGGTGAATCACAGGGTGAAGAGGAACGAAACCCTCTCCGATATTGCGCTCTGGTATGGAGTTGGTGTGAAACGACTCGCCCGTATTAACCGCATCAGGAACGTCAATAGATTAAGGATAGGGCAAATCGTCAAGATTCCCATAACCATAACCAATGGTTACATACCCTCAATGTTTGAGACCGGCGGTAAGCCGCCCAGGGGGGGTGTGGTGCTCTATAAAAACAAGAAATATCAGCAAGTCTTCCATATAGTGCGAAGGGGGGATACGCTGTGGGAGGTCGCCCGTTACTACGACGTTAACTGGAGAGCATTGCGGCGATGGAACGGGCTTATTGGAGGTCAACACATTTACCCGGGCGATGTGCTGCAGATCCTGATAGTCCAGGATTGAAAAATTGTAATTCCTCCCTGAGTCAATATTTCTTAAACACCGGTGACGGGCGGAGGCATTACCTTCTCATCCAATGGTTTTCTCTCCTCGAAGTTTATCCGGTAAGTATTCCACTCGCCGCATCGAGAGCAACGGCTTCTCCACTCGGGGCTTAGCTCACCGCATGAAACGCATTTAAAGAGCCATAACGACTGCGCTATATACTCCAGTTCAAGCTTATATTCCCGGGTCGCCAGTTCCTGTTTGCCCGTCCTCTCATAAATGCCGGCCATAAGACTTCCCATGCCCGGTATCATTGCCCCCGCCGCCTGAACCTTCTTGAACTCCTGAAGCGCTTCTTCCATCATCTCCAGCTTCAAATATACCAGCCCCAGCAAATAGTTAATTACTGCATTGCGGGGATTGGTCTCCAGAGCCGATTTATAGAGCGCGATGGCTGAACCGGGGTCCTCCTTCTGCAGGAACAGGTTTTCCTGTTTCTTGAGCAGGGAAGGACATAAAGTGGCGCCGTAACCCTCCTCCCAGGCTTTCAGAACCTCGCTCTCTTTCCCCATGGCCAGATAAACATCGCCGATCCCCACATAGGCGGGAGCGAAATCTCTCTCGGATTTCAATATTGCCCTGAATTCTTTGAGGGCATCATTATTCCTGCCCTCCTCTAAAGCTTTCTGCCCCAGTTCGTGGTGAATGCCGTTCAGTATGGCCTTTTCCTTCTCAGCCTGGTCCTTATCCCTGGCATGGCGCACAATTTCCTTCTGCACCTTCAACGCCTCCTCCCAGAGTTTCCCTGTAATACATATTTCACGCAGCCTGGTGGAGGCAACCAGCTTTTCGCCTGCGAACCTTCGAACTTTCTCCAGGACGTTCTGCGCCTTCGTATATCGCCCAATCGATGTATAGTCTTCGATCAGGCAAAAGGCGGCATCCAGGTTACGGTTGTCTAGCATGAAAGCCCTGTTGTGCAGCTTAAGGGTCTCCTCGTAGTCCCCCTTCTTCAGCTTTAGCTTCCCCAGCTCGACCAGGGTAGGGACATGTTTGGGGTCCCTCTCCAGCACCATCTGAAATTCTTCTTCCGCCTCTTCCGGATAACCGGCTTCCAAATAATTCAATCCCTTTTCATAGGGCTGATGAATCTTCTGAAACCTCTTATTCTTGGACGAAGCCCGTAGCTTGGAAATCCCCTCTCGGGAGACATTCACAGCGTTCATAAACGCCACGAGCAGCGCCCCTATAAAAACAGATACCAGCACTATGACCACGATCGGGATATCGTAAGACAGACTCCTGGTAAGGCTGAAATTAACGCTGCCGGAATTAAAAAAGGAAACGTAAAAAGCTATGGTCACAACTATGGCAACCGCAAGAATCAGATGGAGGGGCATGACTACCTCATCATAAGGGAAAAGACCGCCTAATCGACCGCCGGCTCGCCTTCGTGACTGTATACGACGGGAGCGTTTCCCCACAGTCCCTCCAGATCGTAAATCTTCCTGGTCTCGTGATGGAAAATATGCACCACCAACTCGCCGTAATCCAACAGTATCCATCGTGCTTCGGCATAACCTTCTTTCCCCAGCGGCTTAACCCCCCTCTTGCTCAGTTGGTCGTCCATGGCGTCTGCGATGGACTGCACCTGTCTGGTGGAGTTCCCGCTACAGATAAAAAAGTAGTCGGTGATGAAAGAATGTCCCGACAAATCCAGCACCGTGAGGTCATAAGCCTTCCTGCTCATGGCCGCGCCCGTGCATATATCCGTTTTCTGTTCAAGGCTTAAAAGGGTGCTTTCACGCTCCTCTGCTTTACGCTCGGTCATTATCCTCCCATATCTTTCAGGTGTATAGTTTATGTTTGTTAATATACTGCTCCACCTCGGGCGGAACGAGATACTTTATGGGACGCCCCTGAGCCACCCTCCTCCTTATCTCTGTGGAAGATATATCGAGGGAGGGGATATGGACTAAAAAGATAGAACAGGGAGAGCCCTCAACGGATATCTCGTGTATGAGCCCTTTTGTGGCTCTAGCCTTGAGGTTAAATCTGAGTTTAGGGAACCGGGGTGTAACATCCCGGTTCAGCCGCTCCACAAGTTGACTCTCATCGTATCCAGGCCGGTTGGTGACCACAAAGTGGGAACCGGTCAGGAGGTCCTCCACTCCCTTCCAGCTGGCCAGGTCTGCGAATACGTCCACACCAACGATGAAGTAGGTCTCCAGCTCTCCCCCTACTTCCTTTTTTAGTGCTCTGATGGTGTCTATGGTATACGACTTGCCGCCCCGCTCTATTTCAAGAGGGGAGACCACCAGCTTAGGATTTGATGCAGTAGCCAGGGAGGCCATGGCGAAACGGTGGGAGGCATCTATGAGCTCACCGTGTTCCTTATGGGGGGGTAAACAACAAGGGACAACTATCACCTCTTCCAGATGGAACAGGTCTATGATCTCATCGGCCGATATCAGATGGCCGATATGTATGGGGTTAAAGGTGCCGCCCATCAGGCCAATGCGTATCATCCCTTGAGCGCTACTCCCTTATCTGTCCCTGTCCGAAGATGATATATTTATAGGAAGTAAGTTCTTCAAGCCCCATGGGCCCACGAGCATGGAGCTTCCCTGTGCCGATGCCCAACTCGGCCCCCAGACCGAATTCTCCTCCGTCAGTGAATCTTGTGGAGGCGTTTACATAAACGGCCGCGGAATCGACTTTGTTCAAAAAATCCATGGCTTTGTCGTAATCCGTAGTGATTATGGCTTCGGAAAGGCCGGAGCTGTAGCGGTCTATATGCTGGTAGGCCTCTTCCATATCCTCAACCACCTTGATGGAGATGATGAGGTCCAGGTATTCGCTATTCCAGTCCTCTTCCGAGGCCTCTCCGGCGTCTGGAATAAACTCTCTGGTCAAAGGACAACCCCGCATCTCCACACCCGCAGACTTGAAATCCGACGCCATTTCAGGAAGGAAATCGGGGGCTGCAGTTTTATGGACCAAAAGGGTTTCCAGAGCGTTACATACCCCCGGCCTCTGCGCCTTTGCGTTCAGAACCACCTTTCGCGCCAGGGCGCGATCTGCATCCTCTGCCACGTAGATGTGACACAGGCACTTATCGTGGCTTATGACCGGTATGCGGGTGTTATCGGTCACGATCCTGACAAGCTCCGGACCGCCCCGGGTGACGATGAGGTCGATCTGATCATCCAGCTTGAGCATTTCCATGACCGCAGCGCGGTCGGTGGTATTTATAAATTGAACCGATTCCTCGGGAACCTCGGAAGCAACGCAAGCCTTTTTAAGAATCTCTGCAAGTGCCGTGTTGGAATTTATGGCTTCCGAGCCCCCCCGCAATATCACCACGTTGCCCGCTTTAAGGCACAACCCCGCGGCGTCCACGGTGACGTTCGGGCGAGACTCGTAAATGAACCCTATCACCCCTATGGGCACCCTCATGCGCCCGATCCGCAAGCCGTTCGGCCGCTTCCACATGCGCGGCACGTCGCCCACCGGATCGGGTAATGCGGCGACTTCGCGCAGACCCTGCGCCATCCCCTCGATGCGGTCGGTATTGAGAGCAAGGCGGTCGATCATGGCCGAGCTCAAACCCTTCTCCCCTGCCGCGCTCAAGTCTTTTCGGTTGGCTTCCAGGATGACCTGTTCGTTGGCAGTCAGCTCCCGGGCCATGTTATTCAGAGCGGCGTCTTTTTCAGCGGAGGAAAGCACAGCCATCTTCCTCGAGGCTTTCCTGGCATCCTCCGCTATGCGCTTCACTTCAGACTCTATATCCATCATCCCGCGGCCTTCACCTGATTCAAGAACAACGACAATCGTTTATTACTCAACGTGAATAAACTAACACAACGGAGCGGCTTATTACCACCCTATTTTCATCGATCGCCATGGACTACCAGGACGTCCCTGTGGATGACTTCGTCGTAGTTTTTAAACCCCAGGATGCCCTCTATCTCTTTGGTGTGGCGGCCTCTTATCTTCTGAAGCTCAGTCGAGCTGTAATTGACCAGCCCTCGCGCAACCTCCACCCTTTTCTTGTCCAGACAGGCCACCAGCTCCCCGAACTGAAACTCACCCTCCACTCCTGTGATGCCTGAGGGGAGAAGACTCTTGCCGTTTTTGACCAGGGCGTTCCTGGCGCCGTCATCTATTATTATATAACCCCTGGGGCGCAGATGCTGAGCTATCCAGGGTTTCTTACCTTTCAGCCTGGTCGGTGCGGGCAGGAAGAAGGTGCCCAGTTC
>JAUXIQ010000028.1 GCA_030620925.1 Nitrospinota bacterium | reverse complement strand
TCACATCGCCGGCGTGCATGACCACCACGCCTGCTCCGAGGTCGGCGGCAAGGTCCAGCGCGCCTTTATGCTGCCGCACGCTCTCTTCCCGGATGCCCCTGTTAAAGGAGGCGACGTTTAAATCTATCCAGGGGGCGTGCAGGGACAGGGTAATGTCCACCTTTTCCGCCATTTTGCGAAGCCTTTCCCGTGCGGCTCCATCCAGGTCCTCGAAATGGGCCTGGGGAAAACCTCCGTAAAGCTCCACGGCCTGATAATCGTTAGCGGCGGCGAACTCCAGCGCGGAATGGGCGTCTTCGGGAAGGAGGTTGGCCCCCGCTAAGGCTATTCTGGGCATTAAGAACTCCTGGGTAGATGCAAAGCCGTGGGCTGGCGGGGCTGCTCATACCCACCCCCCTTGCTTAAGCAGCTTCGATGAACTGAAAAGTGTTAAAAATCAAGTGTTTCGATGAGGTTGCTTGGATGTTTAAATCGTGCTGAAATCAAACAACAACGAGCGCGCACGTTTTGCAATCATCATCGCGCGTTTACCGCACGTTTCGCTGTTAGTAGAAACAGATCATGATCGCACATACGACAAAAAAAAGGCAATTCCGATAGATTAAATTTATCGAAATTGCCTATACTTTAAATATATAATCTTTCGTCTCATATGTCAACCCGTCCCCTTTAACGCTCAATTATTTCCTTGAGACGTGCCGCTCTCGTCTCTGAACAGAAGGAGACCAGGAGGCGGGCGGCGTTCTCCATGTCGGCGAGCGAAGCCACTTCCGCCGGCGAGTGAGCGTTTCGGCGGGGTATATAGACGCCTGCGCTGGGAACACCTCGGCCCGACAGGTGTATCGTTCCGGCGTCGGTCTTAACGGTTGAAACCTCACGCTGGTAGGGTATGCCCTTTTCCTCCGCACAGTCGACAATGGCTTCCGTGAGCCTCCGGCAGTAGAGGGTGGCGCTGTCCGCAATTCGGATGGTTGGGCCTTTACCCACGGCCACGGCCACCTGAGCCGGTTCTGTTGTGGGGTCTTCTCCGGGGACGGTATCCATCGCTATCGCCGCATGGGGTTGTATGCTGTTGGCGGCCACGCCCGCCCCCCTGAGCCCCACTTCTTCCATGACCGACCCCACGAAGTAGACGCTGAAATCAGGCTTATTCTCTGCGATCTCTCGCATGGCGATGAGCATCGCCGCTAGGCTGGCCCTGTTATCCAGGGCTTTGCTCAGCACAACTGAGCCGGACAGGCAGCGAAAATTGGGCTGGAAGAGGATGGGGTCTCCCACCCTGATGCCCAGGGAGAGCGCTTCGTCCCCGGTCGCCGCCCCCACGTCTACCCACAGGTCCTCGGTGCGGAGCTCCGTGGAGAGCTCCTCGGGGGTCATGAGGTGCCTGCCTTTGACTCCCACTACGCCCGGAACGGAACCCTGAGAGGTCCACACATCCACCTCGGCGCTGAGCAGGGCGCGGTGGTCCAGCATACCGTTAAGCTCTACTCTTAAAACGCCGTCGTCGTCGATGTGCTTCACCAGCAGACCCACTTCGTCCATGTGCGCGCAGACCATCATCCTCAGGCTGCTGCTACCCCCTTCGAGGATGCCGATAACGTTTCCCAGAGGGTCCACCTCCACGGAATCGAGACAATCACCCATCTCCTGGCGCACCCTTGCCCCCACCTCATCTTCAGCCCCCGCGCCTCCCGGTATCGACGTCAGTTCTCTGAGCAAATCGAGCATTTCCCTGCCTCCGCATCCATATGGGTTCATTCTTTTTTTTGCAAGAGTACCCCAAAAGACATTTAATAAATAGACTGGTTGTGGGCAGTCCATGTCTGGAAAAGACCGACCTATTATACTTTACTTTATTGAAACGTAAACTGCATTCCCAAAACTTTCTTTGATACCGCCAGAGTTAAAATATCCTGGAAGGATAGGGCATTGCAACTTACGCGTAGGACCGTCCGGATAATCGTATTGCTCTGGATAATCCTGATACCTCTTTTGAGCCTATAAGGTATTCACGAGACATAAAAGCAAAGGGGGACCCTTTTTTGTTAAAAAGGTCCCCCTAAATAATTGAGCAGATCGAGATTGAAGAGGCGACGGAAGCGTATGCCTATCTGACGGCGTCCTTGAGTGCTTTGCCCGGCTTAAATTTGGGGCTGCGGGTAGCGGGAACTTGAATCTCCTCGCCGGTCCGCGGGTTTCTAGCGCGACGGGCCGCTCTGTTGGCTACTGTGAAGGTTCCGAATCCTACGAGGGTAACGCTGTCTCCCCGACTCAGAGAATCGGATATCCCTGAGACAAGAGCCTTAAGCGCTTTTTCCGCAGTGGCTTTTGGAACATCCGCATCCCTAGCGATTATGGCTACTAACTCTTCCTTGGTCATGATGTAAATCTCCTCATATGAGTCCTCGACTTTAGGTTATTTCATTTGGAAAACAGATACTTAGAGTTTTTTAAGACCAAACTGATTTTTTAGTGGTACGGCTTATAGCAAGGCCTCCAGCAAGGGTGATCGAACATGTCGTTCGCGGATAAGAGCAGCACTGATAATGAGGATAACGACTTCCATCAGGTTACCTTTCTGTGTTACTGTGTATCACCCCCTTCGGAAGGCTGCAAAGCAATTTTCCAAGGTAAGCCATAACATAATTATATTATCTTGATGCTAAAAAGATTAACATGAGCGGGGTGAATATGTCAAAATATTTTTCCCCTCAGCAGGCCTCAAAATCCTGCACCATTAGCTCCAGCCCCTGGACCGTCTCCACATCTTTATCTTTGCACTGGGGACATTGGTAGTTGAAGTCCTCCACATCGAAGATCGTGTCGCAGGGGTTACACCTGGCTTTAACGGGGAGAATTTCGATGTCCAGCTCGGCCCCGGCAGCGATAGAATCCTTGGAAACGAATTGAAAAAAGTGGTTCAAATGAGCGGGGACGATGCCCCTCAATTCGCCCGCTCTCACTCTAATGCGGACTACCTTCTTGGCGTTGTGCCTGGAAGCTTCGCTGGTCACTATGTCCAGGAGGCTCTGGGCAATGGACATTTCGTGCATAATGAGACCCTTTGTCAGGTAGTGGGTGTATCTGATGGGACCGTTATCCGATTGAGGAGCCAGCGGTCCCACTCCTCCAGCCCCTGATCATCTGTGCAGGAGATTTCAATTATCTCAAGTTGCGGATTAACTTTCAAGGCGTTCTGCCGGGCCTCCTGAATATTGAAGTTGGTGTGTTCGACGAGGTCCATTTTATTTATGAGCAGAAGTGAAGACTCCCTGAACATGAGTGGATATTTAAGAGGTTTTTCATCACCCTCGGTTACGCTGAGCACCACCACTTTATGGTCTTCGCCGATTTTGAACTCGGCGGGGCAGACCAGGTTGCCCACGTTTTCTATGATGAGCAGGTCGAGTTTCTTCAAATCGAGTTCGCCCAAGGCCTGGGAGACCATGTTTGCGTCCAGGTGGCAGGAGCTTCCAGTTTGCAGCTGGATTACCTGTATGCCATAGCCTTCCAAGCGTTCAGCGTCCCTGGAGGTCTCAATGTCCCCTTCTATAACCCCCACTCTGCAGCGCATTCCGAGCCGGTCCAGGGTCTTCTCTATGAGAGTGGTCTTACCTGCTCCGGGGGAACTCATGAGATTGATGGTAAAGACTCCATGTTCGTCCAGTCGGTTCCTGTTATCGCGGGCGATGGCGTCGTTAGCGCGTAATATATCATCCATCACTTTTATCTTCATGGGGTTCGACCCTCACTTGTGTCCGGCAATAAAAAGACAGACCCGGGAGTGGATATGTCCTCCCGTTGTATAACCCGTCCTAGACATTTCTATCAGAAACGTCTCCTTTTGGCAACATCTCGTTCCGTGGTATTTTTCATCGGTATGGTGGCGAAAAGGCTCGCCAGTATTCCAGATTCCCTTTCCTTTGCAAATTTGTAACCATAATATTATTATAAGCTCAAATAGAGGAATAGAGTGGAGGTTGCCATGTATCAGGTATGGAAGGAGACAGAAATTTCCGCCGCCCACTATCTCAGGGACTACGGCGGCAAATGCGAGAACCCCCACGGGCATAACTGGCGGGTGAGGGTATACGTGGAGGCGGATGAGCTGGACGGATCGGGCATGGTGGTCGATTTCACGGTTTTGAAGAAAGTGATGGAAGAGGTCGGCGACGAGCTGGATCATAAGGACTTGAACAGTGTGCCGCCATTCGACTCCCTCAACCCCACCGCCGAAAACATCGCCCGATGGTTCTTCGAGCGCTGTTCGCAGCGGCTCACCGACGGCCGGGCCAGGGTGTCGCAGGTGAGGGTGTGGGAGACGGCTACCTCCTGCGCCGTCTACGAGGAGCGGTGATGCTCAAGGTAAACGAGATTTTTTTCAGCATACAGGGTGAATCCGTTTATGCGGGGCTCCCTTGCGTTTTCGTGCGCCTCACCGGCTGCAACCTCCGCTGCCGATACTGCGACACGCAGTATGCCTACGAGGAAGGGGCGGAGATGTCCGTTGCGGATGTCATCGAGAGAGTGCAGGCTTACAGATGCAGACTGGTGGAATTGACCGGCGGCGAACCGCTGTTGCAGCCGGAGGTCTACGACGTCATGGAAAACCTGCAGTCACGGGGTTATCATCTCCTCCTGGAGACCAACGGGAGCGTGGACGTAAGCCGCGTGGACCCCAGGGTGATCAAGATAATGGACCTGAAATGCCCCGGTAGCGGGGAATCTGATAAAAACCTGTTCAGCAACTTCGACCACCTCACCGAGAGGGATCAGATAAAGTTCGTCGTCGGGAGCCGCGAGGATTACCTCTGGGCCAGAGAAGTTATAACCGACAATCGGCTGGCGATGAGGTGTTGCCTGCTGATGGGCCCGGTATACGGCCATGTGGCTCCCAGGGAGCTGGCGGAATGGATACTGAAAGACGGCCTGCAGGCGCGCCTCCAGCTCCAATTGCACAAGTATATATGGGAACCCGACGCGAGGGGGGTATGATATGGGGAAGCGGGCAGTGGTGCTGGCAAGCGGCGGAGTGGATTCCACCACTTGCATGGCCATAGCAGTGTCTGAAGGTTATGAGGTGTACGCCCTGAGCTTCGATTACGGGCAGAGGCACCGGCATGAGCTTCGCTGCGCGGCCAATGCGGCGGAACGGATGGGAGCCGCCGGGCACAAGGTCATCGAAGTAGACCTTCGTGCTTTCGGCGGCTCTTCTCTCACCGACGAAATGGAGGTCCCCAAGGACACCCCGGAAGCCGAGATCGGCGCGGAGATACCCTCCACTTACGTTCCGGCGAGGAACACCGTATTCCTTTCCCTGGCCCTGGCCTGGGCGGAGGTATTAGGGGCGGAAGACATTTTCATCGGCGTGAACGCCCTCGATTACAGCGGCTACCCCGACTGCCGGCCGGAATATATAGCCGCATTTGAAAAAATGGCCAATCTGGCCACCAAGACGGGTGTGGAGGGCACAGCCGTTATTCGCATCAGGACACCTCTCATTCAGATGAGCAAGGCTGATATAATACGTAAGGGAATTGAGCTGGGGGTGGATTTCGCCCGGACTCATAGCTGCTACGATCCGGATGAGCAGGGCCGGTCCTGCGGCCGGTGTGATAGTTGTCTCCTTCGCCTCAAGGGGTTCCGGGACGCGGGAATCGAAGACCCCGCTCCTTACAGCTAAACCATTAATGTGTCTACCAGCTGCGGGCCATGTATAAATAAACGGATGTGGGAAGCATCACGATTGATGGAGGTGAAAAAATGGCTGAATCCCAATGCTCGTTGTGCGGCGAATCCGTGCCTGAAGAAAGTATCTACATGCATCAGAAGATGGAGAAGGCCATCGTGGATTTGATAAAGAAGAAGAACCCCGAGTGGGTGGAGACGGACGGCTCCTGCGCTAAATGTTACGAATATTTTCGCACTCTATCGGACAAGGATACAGAGACGACGCCCTGAGAGGGTAATGCTCATGAGTCGTGTGTGGGCAACAGATTAACCTTAGCAAAGAGGTAGGTAAGGTGGATTTCAAATGCCCTGAGTGCGGCACCGAACAGGTGAAGTTGAGGAAACCCTTCCCCACGGTGGACATAATCATAGAGTGTGAGACCGAGGAGGGGGAACGAGGTATCGTGCTCATCAAGCGAAAATACCCGCCGTTGGGCTGGGCCATTCCCGGGGGGTTCGTCGATTACGGGGAGAGCCTGGAGGCGGCGGCGGTGCGGGAGGCCGTGGAGGAGACTTCACTGGACGTTGAGCTCGAGGGGCAGTTTCACTCTTATTCAGACCCCTCTCGAGATGCCCGAATGCATACCATAACCACCGTTTTCATCGGAAAAGCGAAAGGACGGCCCCGGGCAGATGATGATGCCAGGGAAGCCGCCCTTTTCATTGAAGATAACCTTCCGGAACTGGCTTTCGACCACGGCCGAATTCTCAACGACTACTTCCGCCACCGGGCGGGAGAACCACGCTTTCAGCGGGACCGGAGTTGATCCTATCCATTATTCCGGTAGTCTTCTATCGCCGCTTTCAATGCGTCCTCAGCGAGGACGGAGCAGTGTATTTTGTTCTTGGGAAGCCCGTCCAGGGCTTCTATGACCGTCTTGTTGGTTATTAGGAGCGCTTCTTCTATGGTCTTCCCTTTAACCAGCTCGGTTACCATGGAGCTGGTGGCCACCGCCGCCCCGCAGCCGAAGGTCTTGAATTTCACGTCTTCTATCTTTTCGTCTATCACCTTTATGTAGAGCTTCATGATATCCCCGCAGGCGGGGTTCCCGACGGTGCCTACGCCGCTGGCATCCTCAATGACGCCCACGTTGCGGGGGTTTTCGAAGTGTTCCATTACCTTATCGCTGTAAATCATGTTGTTGTTCTCTCCCGGATTAACAGGAAACTGAAATGCCTACCCTTCCCATAGCGGAGACATGGCGCGGACTTTCTCCACTATGCCGGGCAACACCTCCATTGTATATTCTACATCCTCTTTCGTGTTCATGCTACTGAAACTTAAGCGAAGCGAGCCGTGGATGACCTCGTGGGGAATTCCCATGGCCTGGAGGACGTGCGAGGGCTCCAGCGAACCTGAGGTGCATGCGGAGCCGGTAGAGATGGCCACTCCCCTGAGGTCCAGGTTGATGAGCAGCGATTCCCCCTCCACGAATTTAAAACTGATGTTGGTGGTGTTGGGGAGGCGCTTTTCCGGATGGCCGTTGACCTGAACTTCAGGGATGGTGTCCACTACTGCGTCCTCGAGGTTGTCCCTGATGCCGCGGATATAATCGTTCTTGGCTTCCATGTCCACTGCGGCCAGCTCGAAGGCTTTTCCCATGCCCACGATCCCCGCCACGTTTTCCGTGCCCGCCCTGCGGCCGTTTTCCTGATGGCCGCCATGGATCAGCGGGGTTAACTTGGTCTTTTTCCTTATGTAAAGGCCCCCCACTCCTTTCGGGCCGTGGAGTTTGTGGGCGGAGAAGGTGAGCAGATCGACACCGAGCTTATTGACGTCGGTATCCACCTTGCCCATGCTCTGCACTGCGTCGGTATGAAAGATTATCCCCTTTTCCCTGGCTATGGAGGCCAGTTCTTCTATTGGTTGGAGGGTTCCCATTTCGTTGTTGGAGTGCATGATGGTTACCAGGATGGTATCGTCCCTGATGCTGTCCCTGAGCGATTGGGGGTCCACCAGGCCGTATTGATCCACGGGGAGGTAAGTAATTTCAAAGCCGTTTTTGCCCAGAAATTTGCAGGTGTCGAGCACCGCGTGGTGCTCTATCCGGGTGGTGATGATATGGCGGCCTTTGCCCATCTTCTGGTAGGCCACTCCTTTTATGGCCATATTGTCCGCTTCGCTCCCGCCGCCGGTAAATACTATCTCCGAAGGGTCGGCTCCTATCAGGGCGGCGACGTTATCGCGGGCGTCTTCAACCGCTTTCCGGCATTCCCGCCCGAACCAGTGGATGCTGGAGGAGTTGCCGAAATTTTCGCGGTAGTAGGGAAGTATCGCCTCTAATACTTCCGGAGTCAATGCGGTGGTGGCGTTATTGTCAAGGTATACCCTGCGCAATTGAATTACCTCCTATTTATGATGGGCCGAACTGTTCCGTGAACCTTTTTATCACTCCGGGAAGACTCTTCAGCTCGTCCTTCGGTTGAACCCGTCGTCTCCCCGCTCCGGGTCGCCCTGGCCTTTCTCTCGCGAATATCCTGAAAGGTCGTGCTTTCCAGTATTTTGACCGTCTCTTCCCTTATGTCCTTCCAGAGCCAGCGGAGATCGCACAGGTCTCTCTCGTTATTTTTTCCGCATTCAAACTCGTTACACTCGTTGAGACAGTCCACCGGCGAGGCGGACAGGTCCATGGATTGTAACACCTGGGCCACCGTCACCTCCGAGGGAGGGCGGCTCAAATAATAACCCCCCCCGGGGCCGCTTCGGCTCTTTAAAATCCCGCTGTTTTTAAGGGCGGTGAGTATCTGCTCCAGAAACTTCAGCGGTATTCGTTCGTGGAGAGCTATCTCCTTGAGCTGGATGTAGCCCTGGCCGTGCTTGTGGGCCAGGTAGTTAACCGCCTGAAGCGCATATTCGCCTTTAGCTGATATTTTCATTTTTCTCCGCTTTTACTAGATGGGAGGAGTTATAAAATCCTCTCTTGAATAAACTTCATATCGAGTAATTCCCTATCCGTATGGTAGGGATTATAGTTCCTGGATTGTAAGGTGTCAACAGGTTTTTCATAAAAAAAATCCGAGCCGCCATGTTAACGGGCTTTGTTTTAAAAACTTGCGGCGGAGCCATTTGCTTCTATAATAAACTAAGGAAGCGGTGTTTATAGAAGGGATAAGAAGGAAAGAGTACTCCTGGTGGGAAATAATAGGAGAATTTTTATGGCTGAGGAGCGTTTTTCTATTATGGCGGTTTTCGCCCACCCCAACGACGAATCCTTCGGGCCTGCCTCCACCCTGGCAAAATATGCGACCCTGGGGGTGAAGACTTATCTGGTCTGCGCCACACGGGGCGAAAAGGGAGCGGTGAGAAGAGAGGAGGGGTCCTTATCAATGGAGGAAGTTGCCAGGATGCGGGAAGAGGAGCTCAAATGTGCCGCGGAAGCCATCAATTTAACCGATTTCAGAGTCCTCGGATATCCGGACGGCGGCCTGCAGGAAATGGATTTCCAGGAATTGACCGGCGGGATAGTGGCCGCCGTTCGCGAGCTCAAACCCCAGGTTTTGATCACTTTCGGCCCCGAAGGGATAACGGGTCACACCGATCATATAGTGGTGGGTAGGGCGACCGAAGAAGCGTTTCGTGCCGCCGGCGACCCACGGCGTTTCAGCGGAGGAATTTTCGGTGATAGGGAGCCTCACAGCCCTTCCAAATTATACTTCTACGTTCTGCCGCAGCGGATGGTGGAAGCATTCAACCTGAATTTAAGGGGAACCGAAGACAGCCTTGTGACAACTGAGATAGATGTTTCAGGTTTCGAGGATGTGAGGGCCAGGGCCATCCGATGCCACTGGACACAGCTTGAGCCCGCTCACAAAAAACATGACCGGGAAACGGAGGGTCTGAAGGAGAAATACCTCAGCATCAACTATTTCCAGCTCGCCGCCGGGAGAATAAATACTTCTGATAAGATAGAAAGAGACCTATTTTCAGGTGTAGATTTGGAGTGAACCCCTCTGACTGGACACATTGTGTAGGAAGTTGATACACTGCCTGGTTTCACAAAATTAACATTATCCGTCAAACTTTCAGGGATGTGTCCCTCTATTTGGACATTCTAACTTAATTCAGTGCTTCAACGATTCTCATTTTTGCTGATGTCATACAGTTACCGGCACGGCGGTGAGCATACAGAAGTAATCTCGGGAGGATACCGCTTTTACCCGCGCGCTACGAGGTAAAAGCATCTAACAGGTGTGACCGATATTATATTGTTAGACTCAGGAAGAACTTCGAGTGAAGAGGACCGTTCAACATGCTTTAAATCTTTATATCACCATGTTTCTTTACGTACTCCACAAGGCCTCCTTCTCTCAAGATATCGTTCATAATCCCTGGAAGGGCGGGGAAGGTCAGCCGCTTGTCTCTGTTGTGGTTTATCAGGAGGCCCGCTTCCAGGTCCAGCTCGAGCTCATCCCCCTCCTTTATCTGATCCGTATCACATATCACAGCGGGAAGCCCGATATTGATGCAGTTGCGGTAGAAGATGCGAGCATAGCTTTTTGCTGCTATCGCTGCTATGCCAGCCAGCTTTAAGGCTGTGGGAGCATGCTCACGGCTAGAGCCCTGGCCGAAATTCTCCCCCGCTACAATGAAGTCTCCCCTGTTTATCAGAGAATAGAAACCCGGGCGGGCATCCTCCATAACGTGTTTGGCTAGCTCAGGAATGTTGGACCGCAGATGGAACAACCTCCCCGGAGCGATAAGATCCGTGCTTATATCATCGCCGAACTTCCACGCTTTACCCTTTAATGCCATTGTATAATTCCCCCTGCATAACTCTCACTTCCAACATCAACTTTCAGCCCATAATAATCATCATAAAAATTGACGAGGATCGGTTATTTTGCCTTCTACGGCTGTGGCTGCGGCCAGAGCAGGGGACCCCAGGTATATGAAAGCGTTGGGGTTTCCCATTCTCCCCTTGAAGTTGCGCGGATTGGTGGCCAAGCAGACTTCGCCGTCGGCCAGCACCCCCTCATGCACACCCACACATGCGCCGCAACCCGACCCTGTGACAACCCCTCCGGCCTCTAACAAAGTGGCCCACGTCCCATCGGTTAGTCCCTGTATGTAGGTTCTCTTTGAGGCGGGTGTTGCGATCAGTCTAACTCCTTCGGCCACTCTCCTGCCCTTGAGTATCTGTGCGGCGGAGTGGAAATCCTCGATGCGGCCGTTGCAGGAAGTGCCGATGAACACCTGGTCCACCCACACGTCATCCAGTTCGCTCACTGGCTTTATGTTGTCAACCAGGTGAGGGCAGGCGACCGTGGGCTCCAGGTTGGCGGCATCTATCTCCACTACTCTCTCATACTGTGCATCGGGGTCGGCTTTCAGGTCTCTATATAGATGTTCTCGACCTCGCCCTTTCAGAAATTCTCTGGTCACCTCATCTGTGGGGACCATGCCCGTCTTGGCTCCGGCCTCTACTGCCATGTTCCCTAAGGTGGCCCTGCCTGCGATATCCATGTACTCCACCGCTTCCCCTGTGTATTCCAACGCTTTGTAGGTGGCCCCCTTGCTG
>JAUXIQ010000020.1 GCA_030620925.1 Nitrospinota bacterium | reverse complement strand
GCCCGGCGAGAAACGCGCAAAGGTCTATCACGCGGATACCGTGAAGGGGTTTTCGATCATGCATGATATTTAAATTGTCCTTATGGTTTAGAACCATTATACCCTCTTAAAAAACTGGTGCCGCCCCCACCAGGGTGAGGGCGGCATCGACTTGAGACGTTCTCAAAACAGCTTGGAAATTTTCACTTTACGCAGAGGGGTTAACACCGGCACAGTATACCCGGCGCAGGTCCATTAAGGACTTATCGGGCATCTCTCTCCGGGGCGATATTTTGACCCGTTTCTGTATGAGGTTCAAGGCCATGCCCGCGTCGTTTATCCTGCCCATGAGAACCGCTCCCTGCACCACGTCATCCTGCAGCAACAGCTTCCTGTATATACCCTCGGCGGCCCTGTCTATCACGATTTCTTCCGCATCACCGCCTTCCAGCCTTTTGACCGCGCCCACCGAAGCCACGGTGGTGTCGAAAACGGAGGTGATATTGCGGTTCAGGCCCCCTATGAAAGGCTCCTCTTTACCGGCCATATTCATGCCCGCTATCCGGCCCTGATTGCATGCGTTATACCAGGTGGCCATCACCTCGGGCTGACCGGTATGAAAGCTGGGGCCTTCGGCGACGTCCCCGGCGGCGTATACGTTGGGCGATCCGGCTCTCATGTATTCATCCACCAGGATGCCCCTGTTAACCGCGATGCCGCCCTCTTGTGCCGGCTGGACGTTGGGGTCCACCCCCTTTCCGACTATCACCACGTCCGCCGGATATTTCTCTCCCGTTTTGGAGACGACCACCGCCCTGCCCTTGTTCTCCTCGATGGCCTCCGCATCAGTGCCGAAATGTATGACGGCCTTCTTCGATTCCAATTGTGCCTTTACTATCTCGGCGCAGCTCTTATCCACGTTCTGCGAGAGGACCTGATTGGAGCCCACCAGAAAGGTGAGGTTCATGCCCTCAGCATAAACGGCATCGGCCGTCTGAAGGCTGACCAGCCCGGCGCCCAGCACCACAATATCTTTGACCCCTTTCTGAGCCAGGTCGCTTATTGCCTCGGCGTCCTCCAGAGTCCTCAGCGTGCGCACCTGCGGCAGATCACCACCGGGGATGGAGAGCTTCTTGGCGGAAGCTCCGGTGGCTATGAGCAGGTTATCGTAATCTATTTTGGAACCGTCTTCGAGGACGACCTTCTGAGAGGCTGTGTCCACGGCCTCCGCTCTTTTCCCTGCCACGAGGTCCACTCCCAGGTCGCTGTAAAACGCTCCATCGGTTATGAAGAGCTTCTCCCTGGGGACCTTCCCGGCGATGTAATACGTAGTGAGAACCGGCGAATAGGCCCTCTCGGTCTGGTCGGTGATGACGGTTATGGGGCAGTCGGCGTCGATCTGCCTTATGGCCTTCAGGGCGCTCAAGCCCGCCCCGCTGTTCCCTATAATCACCTGTCTGGTTTTACCGGTCATGGTGCTCCCTTTCACGATACATGATGCGTTTCCCGTTTTTCCTCCGCATCATGACCTCAGGCTATAAACCCAGCTCCTTCAGTTTCTCTTTGGTGGGCACTCCCTTGGCATCCCAGCCCCGCACATCGTAATATTCGGGGAGCATCTGGTCCAGCTCAACCACCTGCCCCTTGGCCGGTCCCTCATCAGGCACAGGCTCCGAGGTGATCCTGGGAGGCAGTGCGTCGTCCGCTCCGGTGAGGCCCGCCTTGAGGTTGAACACGCGCTCCAGGTTATGGATACGCTCCCCGACCCTGTTCAGGTCTTCAGGGCTGAGCTTGGAGCCGGTGTCGGCGACGTAAGCGGCGTAAACGTCTTCGGGCTCGTGGGGGACGAAGAGGCAGAGGCCCATGGAATCGGTTATGCCCACCTGGTCTTGAAGGGTCTTGAGCCAGGGGGCTTTCTTTTCAGTGGAAAGGGCGTCCAGCTGCTCGAACCTGCCGAAGCTCTCGATGTAATACATGGGGCCCCGCAGGTGGCAGCCCCCGCGGTTGGAAGTGGCGTAGGCCAGGCCCTGCCCTTTTGCGCCCCGGCTCCCATGGGCCGGCAGCTCCTGCATCTTGGCGGTCATGGCCAGCTCGGGATGGCCGTATTCCTGTGCCATGCGATAGCTGCCCTCGGCCAGTATGTCGCCGAAACCTTCTCTGTCCACTATCTTCTGTAAAAGCTCCAACATGGCCTCGGCATCCCCGAACCGCAATTCTCTGCCCACTACGTCTTCGGATATATGCCCTTCCTCGGCCAACTCCATGGCGCAGGCGATGGTGGCCCCGGCGGAGATGGTGTCCATACCCATCTCGTTGCAGATGTAGTTGGCCTGGGTAATTACCTCAATATCGTCCACCCCGCAAGCCGCGCCGAAGGACCAGATGGTCTCGTATTCAGGGCCTTCCCCGGAACCGGAATACTGCGGGGTGTCCACCTTGGTCACACGCCCGCAGGCGACGGGGCAGCCGAAACACGCCTTGTTCCTGACGAGCACTTTCTCGCCGACCGCGGTAGAGTTTATATTTCCGGCCCCTTCGAAGACAGTCTCTCGATGGTTTCTGGTGGGGAACTGCCCCAGGGAATTTTTCACGTCCACGGCCATGGTGGTGCCGAAAGACTGGAACAACTCGGTCATGGGACTGGCCTTGATGGCGGCCAGAGTTCTAAGCGACACCTCTCTCATGGCCTTGGTATCGGCCATTTTAAGGCTGTTGGTGCCGCGCACCACCACCGCCTTCAGGTTCTTGGAACCCATCACCGCACCCACGCCGTTGCGGCCCGCGGCCCGGTGCTTGTCGTTCATCACCGCCGCGAACCTCACCAGCTTCTCACCCGCCGGACCGATTGAGGAGATTTTGGCGTCGGGGGAGGTCTCCTGAAGAAGGGCTTCCTCCGTCTCAGGCACGGACTTTCCCCACAGGTGTTCGGCGTCCCGAATCTCGACCTGGTCGTTCTTTATAAAAAGATAAACGGGTTTATCGGCCTTGCCTTCAAACACTATCATGTCGTAGCCGGCGTATTTCAGCTCCGGGCCGAAATAACCACCGGAATTGGAACAGGCAACGGTATTGCTGAGCGGTGATTTGGCCACCACCATGTATCTGCTCCCCCCGGGCATCGATGTACCGGTGAGGGGGCCGGTGGTTAGAATGAGTTTGTTTTCAGGGCTCAGCGCATCGACGGCAGGGTCGATCTCGTCGTAGAGAATCTTGGAGGCCATCCCCCGCCCGCCGATGTATTCGTCTCGAAGAGAAGCGCTCAGGTTCTCCGTGGAAATCTTCCCGCTGGACAGGTCAACCCGTAAAAGTTTTCCTGCGTAACTCATAGCGACCCCCCCTCCATGTAAGCTTTCCTCAACGTATCGGCCAGACTCCGCTTTTTCTGCCCGGCCCCGCCCTCGTCGGCGTCCTTGAACTCCAGGGCGGCGGTGGGGCAGAACTCCACGCACTCGGGCTGGCCTTCGCAGTAGTCGCACTTGACCGCTATCTTCTCCTCGGGGGCATACTCGATGGCACCGAAGGGGCAGGCCAGCACACACATCTTGCAGCCCACGCAGCGGTCTTCATTGACCCGCACTATGCCGTCCTCGGGGTTCTTCTCCAGGGCGGCAGATGGGCAGGCATTCGCGCACCAGGGGTCGTCGCACTGGGGGCAGGCCATGGCCACGTAGAAGGGGGGCGACTCGTAAATCACCGTGCTGATGCGTGATTTGGAGGGATTGATCTCATCATACTTCTTGAATGAACAGGCTACTTCACACAACTTACACCCCGTACACTTGTCAGGATGCATCCAGAGAATCTTGCTCATATCTAATCGCCTCCCTCTTAAAGGTTTTTGGTCCCTGAAAGTTTACGTTTTATTCACCCTGCAGGATGCTAGATACATCGTGAGGGGCGGTATGAACCAAGCCCCCTCTCGCGCATCGTGCATCATAATCAGCTAATGCCCAATTCTTTGAGCTTCTCCTTGGTCGGCTTTCCTTTAGCGTCCCATCCCCTCTGCTGGTAGTACTCAGGAAGCATGGCGTCCAGCTCCACCACCTGGCCCTGGCCGGGACCTTCCGGCATGGGCTCCTCCAACAGGCGCCTGGGAAGGGTATCATCATCGGCGGTGAACCCCGCCCCTATGTTGAACATGCGCTCTATGTTCCATATCCTGCTTCCGGCCCTGGCGTACGATTCTTCGTCGTATTCGTTTCCCGTGCCGGTCTTCAGCAGGGAGATGACGTCTTTCGGCTTAATAACCCCGTTTATGAACAGGCACAGGCCTGTGGAATCCAGAGCGGCCGTTGCATCCTGCGCTCCGGCGATCAACTGGGGCTTGCCCTCTGTGGCCAAGGCGTCCATTTTACCGAACAGCTCCATCCCCATGGTGTTGCCCTTGGTGTGGCATGCGCCGCGGTTCCCCGTGGCGTAATTGAGGCCCATGCCCTTGAAGCCCCTGGTGCCCCAGCCCGCAAGCTCCTGTCCCTTGACCGAGATGGATAGATGAGAAACGCCGAACTCTTCCGCCATGCGGAAGGAGCCTTCGGCCATTAAGTCCCCGAAGCCCTCGCGCCGCCCCATCTTTTCCAGCATTTCCACCATGGCCTCCGGGTCACCGAAGTTGAGGCTCCGCCCCACCTGCTCCTCGGAAATGTGGCCTTCTTCGAACATCTCCATGGCGCAGGCTATTGTGGCCCCGGCGGAGATGGTGTCCATCCCCAGCTCGTTGCAAATGTAGTTCGCCTTGGTGACGGCGTAGATGTCGTCCACGCCGGTCATTCCCCCGAAAGAGTAGAGGGTCTCGTATTCGGGGCCTTCGCCCGCACCCTGGTATTTATCAGTATCCAGCCTGGTTACCCGTTTGCAGGCCACGGGACAACCGGCGCAGGCCCGCGCCCTCACGAAAACCGTCCTGTGCAACTTCTCCGGCCCTATCTCCTGATACTTTTCGAAGACGCCGCTCTTGTAGTTCCTGGTGGGGAAAACGCCGAACTTGTTGGCGATGTTGACTCCGTTGGTGGTGCCGTTGGCGCGCAGGGCCAGGACGGCGGGATGGTTCGAGGCATGCTTTACGAGCCTCAGGCATTCCGCCCTGAACGCCTCACTATCGGCGGGCTTGAGCCCCACGGTTCCCCGCACGGCTATGGCCTTGAGGTTCTTGGAACCCATCACCGCCCCTACACCGCTCCTGCCCGCAGAGCGGTGTTTGTCGTTTATCACACAGGCGATGCGCACCATGGTCTCCCCCGCGGGGCCGATGGAACAGACTTTGGCGTCAGGGTCGGTCTCGGCGATGATAATATCCTCAGCCTCGTGGGTCGTCTTGCCCCAGATATCCTTTGCGGGCCTGATCTCCACCTCACCGTTTTTTATCCATATGTAGACCGGTTCCGCGGCCTTCCCCTCTACAAGCACGATATCGTAACCGGCGTACTTAAGCTCTGCGGGGAAAAAACCACCCGAGTTGGAGCAGGCGATGGCTCCGGTCAGTGGAGATTTGGTCACCACCATGTAGCGCGAAGCAGCAGGCACGGGCGTGCCTGTGAGGGGGCCCGTGGCGAAAAGGATTTTATTGTCCGCCCCCAGGGGGTCTGTTTTGGGGTCTATTTCGTCGTAGAGTATCTTGGCCGCCAGGCCCCGGCCCCCGATATAGTCGTAGGCTTTCTTTCCGTCCAGCTCCTCGCTGGCCGCCTGGCCGGTGGAGAGGTTTACCCTCAATATGTTTCCAGCATAGGCCATAATTCCCTCCCGGTAGTGCGTTGAATAAAAAGGATTGTTTATCTTTCCCTTATTATCACCCCTAGCTACTGAGGCGTATAATCTTATCCGATGCACGCAAACTTTTCAACCTATTAACCAGAAGGTTTTTACCCTATGCACTTTCTTTTTTCCTTACATTACTTCTATCTCCAGGTAATCATTTTACGGAATATCTTAATCCTAAAGCTTGATTGTTGTTTGTTGGAAATCGGGATAGGCGGTGGCCCTGTGTTCGCCGAAGTCGAGTCCTTCCAGTTCCTCTTCTTCAGATACCCGAAGACCCACTGTCTTGTCTATTATCTTGAACATAAGATAAGAGGTGGGAAAAGCCCAGGCAAAGGCGGCGCCTATTCCCAGCAGTTGAACTCCCAGTATGTGCAGGCTTGTGCCTTCTGCGTTTAATAACCCGGCGGCAAAGGTTCCCCACGCGCCTGCGATAGCATGTACGGAGATTGCTCCCACCGGGTCGTCGATCTTCCTTTTCTCGAAGAAAAGCACGGAGAACACCACGATTATCCCCGCTGCGGCCCCTATCAAGACGGAGCTTCGGGGTGTTACGTTCGCACAGCCGGCGGTGATACCCACCAGGCCCGCCAGGGTGCCGTTGAGGGTCATCCCTATATCAGGTTTGCGGTATTTCAACCAGGCGGTGACCATAGCCAGTATCCCCCCGGCGGAAGCGGCAAGCGTAGTGTTGACCGCTATAGAGGCAATCTCCGGAGAAGCGGCGGTGGTGCT
Organism: Nitrospinota bacterium; assembly: GCA_030620925.1. Classification (GTDB taxonomy): domain Bacteria; phylum JAUXIQ01; class JAUXIQ01; order JAUXIQ01; family JAUXIQ01; genus JAUXIQ01. The sequence continues at coordinate 5,950 of JAUXIQ010000020.1, read as the reverse complement.
TCCAGGGTTGAACCCATACCAACCGAACCAAAGGATAAAAACCCCCAGGGCAGCCAGGGGGATATTGTGGCCCGGTATGGGCAACGGCTTTCCGGCCTTAGAATATTTACCTATCCTCGGCCCCAGCGCCATGGCCCCTGCAAGCGCTGCCCAGCCGCCGACGCTGTGTACGACGGTTGAACCGGCGAAATCTATGAACCCGAGGTTTTCCAACCAGCCTGAACCTTTATACAAGCTGCCCCAGGCCCAGCTTCCGAAGACGGGGTAGATGAGCCCGGTTATCACGAAACTATATACGAGGTAGGCGGCGAACTTGGTTCGCTCCGCCATGGCTCCGGAAACTATAGTAGCCGCCACTGCGGCAAAAACTACCTGGAACATCCAGAAACCGAAGACCCAGGGGTCTTTATCCAAACCGAAATCGGAGAAAAAGAACCCGGAAGTGCCCAACCACCCCGTCCTGTTAATCCCGAACATGATGGCAAAGCCGAACATCCAGTAGCCGATGGAGCCCATGGAGAAATCCAGCAGGTTCTTCATTATTATGTTACAGGCGTTCTTGGCTCTGGTGAATCCGGCTTCCACCATGGCGAAACCCGCCTGCATGAAAAAGACCAGGAAGGCGGCCACCAACATCCATACATAGTTGGCGTTGATCTGGACCGTCTTTATCCCTTCAGCATTCGATTGAAGAGTGGGCTGAGCCTCCTCTGCCAGCAAAGGCAGTAATAAGACGCCCACTACCATTATTAAGGTTGAAACACCGGCTATCGCTAATTTTCTGTAATCGCTCATATCCTATCTCCGAGAAACCGTTACGGGCATCCTGCAACCCTTAGCTATGGTTGATGGATTAAAGGGCGGCCGGGCCCCGCTCACCGGTGCGAATGCGCACTACTTCCTCAACCCGGAATATAAAAATTTTCCCGTCGCCTATCTCACCTGTCTTAGCGGCCTCCACCACGGCTTCCACGGCTTGGTCGAGCATCTCATCCTGGACCACAACCTCCAGGCGCACCTTGGGCACGAAATTAACCTCGTACTCGGCACCGCGGTACAACTCTTTGTGGCCCTGCTGCCGCCCGAAGCCTTTAACCTCGCTAACCGTCATCCCCGAGACACCAAGACTTAACAATTTTTCTCTTACATCTTCCAATTTGAACGGCTTAATCACACAGTCGATCTTTTTCATCGCTTAAGTCTCCACCGTTAACATCAGAAACTGTAGGTAAATTCGAGGGCCAGAGAATCGTTGCTGTCGTCCATACCGCCGTCGGCCAGAACAAAGGAATCAACATCTGACCAATCGTGCCGATACTCTGCCAGGACCCCTGCCCCATCACTCAGGCTCAAGGTAAGGGCCAAAGCTACCGCCTGCAGCTTTTGAACCGTACCCGTCCTCCCGGCGTCCTTATCGTCAAAGAAATCGTATCTCAGGGTCACACCGGCCGAGGGGGTTAAATCGTGGTGCACCATGATTAAAAACCCCAACCAATCGGCATCCTTATCAGGGAGGGGGAGGCTAATGGGAACACGCTCCTCGGTTCCATAGTTGAATTCAAAACCGACCACCGTCGATTCTAAAGGATTAAATGTGGCGTCCAAATCCAGCACGAACCGTTTATCACTGTTCTCATTGTCTCTCTCGGCGCCGTAAATAAACGACACACCGAAGCCGACTTTTTCGGAAACGGTGAACCCTACTCGCCCACCCACGGTCTTGTTACTATTATTGTCGCTGAGCTGGTCCCAGCCGTTGACCAGGTAAAGGTTTAAATCCACAGCGTCGGTGGGTTTGGAGGTCAGCATGACACCGGTGACGTTGGTGGGAATGCCCAGATTAAAGACCAGTGCGTGCGAGAATTGAAACATATCCACAGGGTCCAGGAGCTCAAAGCCGATAGGGGCGTTGAATTTTCCGAAGGTGAAATCGAGGGGCTCGGCGATGGGCAGCCTGAAGGTTATGTATCCCTGTTCGAGAATATCGTCAGCGTTAAGGTTGCCATCCACGTTTCTGAAGTTCAAGTCCGTCCTGGCCGAAATACCCGCCGACAGTTCCTTGAATATATTGATCTCCACCTCGTCCAGGCTGAAACTGGAAGAGCCGGCGTTGTCATCGTAAAAGAAACTGACATCCACAAAGCCGCTTACCCTAAGGCCGGTGCCTCCTTCAGCCCCGTGTTTAATATCCTGCACCTGCTCCTCCAGCATCTTCAGACGCTGGCTGAACCCCGCCTCCTCCTTATCTTCCGCATAGCCGAAACTCGCGAAAACCAACGACAACAACAGAACTGACACCATCAGTCTACTCATACCTTAATCTCCTCTATTCGGTTGCATGCCTTGTCAGGCCCGGCTGAAAAGCCTCTGACTCAACGTAATGCCTTATCGATGTAATCATGGTTGATCGTCTGTACTTTAAAGCAAAACACATGCCATTTGTTTAATTTCGAAAACAAAATCACCTCGAACCAATACTGCAAAAGGATTAGAGCGGCGGGGCGTCAAACCGGGGCAGAGTACAAATCACCAGGCATGCTTAAAAATTAGGCAGAAGTAGTGTCTGGCTGCTCAAATTTCCCGCACAGTTCGGTTTCATTGAGAAAAGACTCAAGGGTGGTATAATGTGACACGATTTTTCATGCCGGCAATCGATCACTAAAGCATTGATGATGGGGTTTTAGCTCGCTTTACAAGAACCTGATCCGGGAGATGGGCGGGCTACACGGGAGGTGAAACATGGAGTTAAAGACGGTAAGCATAGAAAAACCTGAAGAGTTGAACGTCGTGCTCGGCCAATCCCATTTCATCAAAACCGTTGAGGACGTCCACGAGGCCCTGGTGGGCACCGTCCCCGGGATAAAGTTCGGCATGGCTTTCTGCGAGGCTTCGGGGCCCTGCCTGGTGCGATCCAGCGGGACGGATGAGGAGCTGGTGAAGCTGGCCCAGGATAACGCCATCAACCTTTCCGCCGGACACAGCTTCATCATCATCCTGCGAGACGCCTTCCCGGTAAACATACTGAACGCGGTGAAGAGCGTGCCCGAAGTGTGCCGCATCTTCTGCGCCACGGCCAACCCCGTGGAAGTGGTTATCGCCGAGACCGAGCAGGGCCGCGGTATCCTGGGCGTCATAGACGGCCACAAATCGAAGGGCATCGAGACAGAAAAGGACGTCGCCGAGAGGAAGGAGCTTCTGCGGGCAATAGGCTACAAGCTCTAAACACGCCAGGAAAAGATAAACTTCTCGAACTGATCTCCGTCGTTACCTAAAAAAGGTGGCAGGCTATCTCTCTGTTCTCCCCCATGGATTTTAGAACGGGTTCTTTTTCCGAACAGAGATTGATGACCTTCTCGCAGCGGGGATGAAATCGGCATCCGGCAGGGGGGTTGAGCGGGCTGGGCACTTCGCCGGTGAGGATGATCTCCTCCCTGTACTCGTCGGGGTGAGAGGGGAGGGCGGCTGAAAAGAGGGCCTGAGTGTAAGGGTGGTGCGGGTCCGTAGCCAGTTTCTCGGCCGGGGCAAGCTCCACTATCTTCCCCAGGTACATAACGGCTATGACGTGGCTCATGCAGGTGACCACCCCCAAGTCGTGGGCGATGAGCAGATAACTCAGACCCAGTTGAGTCTGGAGGTCCATGAGCAGGTTCATTATCTGCGCCCTGATTGATACATCCAGGGCGGAGACCGGTTCGTCCAGAATGATGAGATCGGTGTGCAGAGACAGCGACCTGGCTATGGCCAATCGCTGCCGCTGGCCTCCGCTGAACTCGTGCGGGAAGAGGGAGGCGTTGTCTGCGCGGAGGCCCACCATCTCCAGCAGCTCGGCCACCCTTTCCCTGACCGCGGACTTGGGCAACCGTTCGTTGACCACCAGGGGCTCGGAGATAATATCCCCCACCCGCATCCGGGGGTTCAGGGAGCTGTAGGGGTCCTGAAAAACCACCTGCACCGACCGCCTGTACTCCTGCAAACCCTCCCCGCGCAGGGTTTGTACCTCTTTACCCTGGAACAGGATGCTGCCCGAAGTGGCCTTTTCAAGGAGGAGTATCAGCCTGGATGTGGTTGTCTTGCCGCACCCCGACTCCCCCACCAGCCCCAGCGTCTCGCCTTTAGGAATGGAGAAGTTCACTCCGTCAACGGCCTTTATCCATCCCGTCACTTTTTGCAGAACGAGGCCCTTGCTGACGGGGAAATACTTTACCAGATCACGCACCTCTAAGAGATGCTCGTTGGTGGTTACCATATCTCATTTCTCACAGAGCCAACAACGCGAGTGATGGTTCTCCGCCAGTTTGAATTCAGGCGGCAGCTCCACCCTGCAGCGGTCGGTGGCTTTCTCGCAGCGGGGGTGGAAACTGCATCCTCCCGGCAGGTCGGCCAGGTCCGGCGGCTGGCCCTCGATGGTTATCAGCCTCTCTTCGTTATAATCCACGCCGGGCACGGAGCCCAGCAGCGCCTCGGTGTAAGGGTGAGCCGGAGAGTTGAAAATCTCTCTCACCGGGGCCTTCTCCATGATCTTCCCCGCGTACATGACCGCCACGTGGTCGCACATCCTGGCCACTATCCCGAAGTTATGGGTGATAAAAATCATGGAGAGCCGGTTCCTCTCCTGTATTTCCTTGAGAAGTTTCAGGTACTGGGCCTGGATGGTGAGGTCCAGGTTGGTGGTGGCCTCGTCGGCGATGATGAGCTTGGGCTCGCAGGAAATCGCTATGGCGCCCACTATGCGCTGCCTCATGCCTCCGCTCATCTGATGAGGGTATTCCCTGCGTCGTATCTCCGCAGAGGGTATATTCACCGCACTTAGGAGCGACCGCACCCTGTCCATCAGCTCAGTGCCGGCCAGTTTCTTGTGCAGCTTGAGCGGCTCGGCGATCTGATCGCCGATGGTGAACAGCGGGTTGAGGGAGACCATGGGGTCCTGAAGTATCATAGAGACCTTCTTCCCCCTGACCTTGCGCATCTCCTTTTCGCTTTTCTCCAGCAGGTTCTCCCCGCCCAGGATGATGCGACCGCTGACGATCCGGGCCGCGGCGGGCAGAAGCCTCAGTATGGAAAGGGAGGTGACCGTCTTCCCGCACCCCGATTCCCCCACCAGCCCCAGAATCTCGCCTTCGGCAAGTGAAAAATCGATCCCGTCGACCGCTTTCACCACCCGCCTGCCTTTCTGGGTGAAAAAGTGGGTCTTCAGGTTCTCTATCTTGAGCATCGTACTATTAGTTGTCCGTCCTTCCATCATAGTTGCCTCAACTGGGGATCAAGCCGCACGCGCAGCCAGTCTCCCAGCAGGTTGGCGGCCAGCACCACGCTCATGATGGCCAGGCCGGGGAACACCGTCATCCACCAGTAACCGGCCATGAGCCCATCCTTGCCGTATGCGAGCATAAGCCCCCAGGCCGGCTTGGGCGGCGGCACGCCCACGCCCAGAAAGCTGAGCGACGCTTCGGCTATTATCACCACCCCTAACATGAGGGTGGCCATGACCATGGCGGTATTCAACACGTTGGGCAAAATATGCTTGATCATTATTCTTCTTTTGCTGCAACCGGCCACAACGGCCAGGCGGACGAACTCACGCTCTTTGAGGCTCAGCACCTCCCCCCGGATGACGCGGGCGTACCTGGTCCAGAACACGGCGGCCAGAATGATGATGAGGTTGGTCTCACTGGGCCCCAGGAGGACGGCCAGGAAAATGGCTAATACCAGGGCGGGGATGGCTATCCAGGCGTCCACGATGCGCATGATTATCTGGTCCACCCAGCCCCCCAGGTAGCCGGTCAGTATCCCTACCCCCGTGCCGATGGCCCCGGCCACGAAGGCGGGGGTAAAGGCCACGATTACCGAAATCCTGGCCCCGAATATGAGCCGGCTCAAAATATCCCGCCCCTGATGGTCTGTCCCCAGGAAATAAGTCAGATTACCTTTCTCCATCCAGAAGGGGGGCAGG
>JAUXIQ010000021.1 GCA_030620925.1 Nitrospinota bacterium | reverse complement strand
AGATCGGGGACTTTGTCGATCTCCATCTGAGAGGTGAACATGGCGTTGTTCTCGGCGCACACGTGGGGGATATCCATGGCCACCAGGAGCTCCACCGGAATGAACATCCCGGTCAAAGCGATGGGCTCCCCCTTCTCGTTGGCTTCATGGGCCCTCACATAATAGTTGCGCATGGCTTCCCAGAAAAAGATGTCGCTCTGGGCCACATCCCTTTTTGCCAGCCGCTCCAGTGTGCTGTTGAGATTCTTGATTATAAGTCCGAACTCCTGGCCTTCCAGTTCAACAGACATGATTCCCCCCTTCTACAATGTCAGGTTATGCTTTCAAAGAAAGCTTCCACTCTGGTCCTTATCTGGCCCACTCCGGCAGTGGAATACTCCCTGCTTATCATGAGCACGGGGACATCCAGCTTGTCCAGCGCCTTCTTCAGTATCGGGTAATCCTCGCCGTAGAGGTTGCAGAACTTGATGACTTCCAGGACCACCGCGTCGATATCGTATTCTTCGATGGTATCGGCGATCCGCTTCAGGCGCGTGTCTGCGGGCCGCATCCTGGGGCACTCGGCCCTCTTCAGATACCTCCGGGATATGGCGGCCACGGGATCCCCGTTCTCCTCCACGTCGTCCAGGAAGTACTTGGCGCCGGTGCACAGGTCATCGGCGACCACAAGGCCGCCCGCATCCTCTATGATCCTGATATACTCAGTGTTGTCCAACTCGCTGCCCAGCAGATAAATGCGGAGCCTGTCGTCATCCTCTGCCTTCTTACCTTTCAGCTCCTGTAAGTAGCCCTCGAGCATCTCTACATGTTTCTCTTTTGGCAGCACAAGCCCGGGCAGCATCACTTCAAGAAATTCCTCGCCGGTTATGGGCGGGGGATCGGCCTTGCGGGTCTCGGATATCTCCCGAAGCAGGCTCCGGGCCCTGTTATAGAGCTTGATGGACTCTGAGAGCTTATCGTCGGTGATTTTTTTCCCGCTATATTCTTCGAATTTCTCTTTGAGCTGGGTTACTTCCTCAGTGAAGAATCTCTCCGAGTGCTCATTTACTTTGTGGGGCACGAACAGCTCGTGGATGAAAGGCGTGGGGATATATCTGCTCCATACATCGTAGAAGCGGCGCACATGATCGCAGGTGTTCACGGCCACCATACCGTCTAAAAAATCGAATCCCTTATTGAAACCCTCCTCCAGGCAGCTCCGCACCAGGGTGCACATGTTGGTATAGAGGTAGGCGTCGGCCATGGTGGTCTCCCCCTCTTTGCCCAACACCCGAATGGGATTGTAGCCCGCGGCGTGGAAGATTTCCTCAGGGACGTAGTTGCACATCCAGCCCACGGCCCCTTTACCGTTAGCCTTTTCCTCCTTCACCGTCTCATACCGCTTATCGAACGCTTCCCTGAACTCGTCTAACATCGCCGCTCCCCCCATATATCAGCTTTTACCCTTCACCTACCGTTGAATTACCGCCGGAATGTCTTTAATTCGTACGTAAAAAACGGCCTGATTCTATTATTGGTGTCAGGCCGCTGTCAAGTAAAATTTAACATGGTATATTATTGATTAACATTAGCAAACCCTGTGCTTTTCAATAGTTTACCTATTGGTGGAATATCGCTGCGGTTTGTATCTAACGGCCGATGAATTTGGGCTTTCGTTTCTCCAGGAAAGCCTTTTGCCCCTCCTTCATATCATCGCTGCTGAAACACTGCTCCACCATGGTGCTGTAAAGATTCTGGCCCTCGGAGTTCATGGACTGATAGTTTAGAACAAGCTCCAGCCCTTTCTTGGTATTGCTCACCGAAAGGGGTGCGTTACCGGCTATCTCCGCCGCCATTTCGTAGGTAACAGCCTCCAGCTCAGACTCAGGCAAGAGCTGATTTATCAACCCCATCTGCAGGGCGCGCTGGGCGTCGACCAGCCTTCCGGTGTAAAATATCTCCTTGGTGTTACCCAATCCGATGAGGTTAATGAAGCGCTGCATCCCGCTGGCGCTGTAAAGAACGCCCAGCTTGGCGGGGGGCATCCCCAGGATTGACTTCTCCGAGGCTAACCTGAGATCACAGGTCACCGACAGTTCGCAGCCCGCACCCACTGCGTAGCCGTTTATCATGGCGATAACGGGGTATTTGTAATCGGTTACCGCCTTCAGACCTGTCGGCAGAGGGTTGGTCTGCTGGAGTCGCTCCCTGTCTTCGGGTGTGTTGGGTATCTCGCGGATGTCGTACCCTGCCGAAAACGCCTTGTCTCCTGCCCCTTTTATCACCACGCAGCGTATGTCGTCGTCCTCGTTCAATTCGTTCAAAGCATCGGCCAGCCTGAACAACAGGGCGGGTGAAAGCGAGTTGCGCTTAGCTGGCCGATTGAGCGTCAGCGTGCAGACCATATCTTTCTTATCAACAAGTAATATGTCCTCGGACATTACCCCTCCCCTCTTAATGTTATCCATTTATGCCGGATTTTCTCCAAAGCCACCCCTCCGAAAAATGCGGTTGCTATTATACTAAAGGGGAACGGGATACGAAAGGAATAATAGCGTGGAGTGAACAAGGTACGGAAATTAACAGGGGTATCAAGACGCCGCCCCTATCAACGGAATTATTTATTTCGGGCGGATTGGGCTGAAGAAGGGAGACCGTCTCTTCTAGTTTGGTCTTTCGCGCCTGGAAGGCGCTCCTGCAATGGGGAAGGCTCCCCTGCAGGGGGGTTGACGGCCTTAGTGGTGGCTGCCTACATCTTCAAATTTGTCGCATCCCTCGCCCAGTGCCTGATACAACGGAATGGCCCCCTTGGTGAGAAAGCTGTTGTCTCCGCTCTTTACCTCTTCCTCTACCTCTTTGAGCTCCTCCGGCGATGGCTCACACCCTTTCATCTCCTCGCCACAGTAGCCCCAGTCGGCCAGCAGGCCTTCACTGTATGGCAGCACAAACTTGGCGCAGAAGGAGCACGTAGGCTCATGGTTATCATGCATCAGATTGTCCCTCTCCCGATGATGGAACGACTCCGTTATCGGGGTAGAACCGGTCGAGCAACCTGTGCTGGGCGCAATACCTGCCTTCCCTTATTTCATCGAAAAACTGTTCCTCGGTAGTCACACGTTTTTGAAGGACGGTGACACAGTCGCCGACCGCTTCCACGTTGTGTGCATCGCTCCCGCCGGTACCCATGATTGGCAGGTTGTCACAAACGGCGCTGCTCAGATCGAGCTCCCAGTTGGGGGCCATACCGTTGAATACTTCCATTCCATCCACTGCCTTGAAGATGGGCAGTTGAAGGGCCTCGTCTATCTTGGGGATCATCCCCTCAACGGGGTCCCAGCGTATGAAAGTGTGTGCCCCGCGAAAGGGATGAGCTGCGACCATAACTCCGCCTGCTCTGTCCACCCGGCGGCGAAGCTCATAGATATCCTCCACATCGAAGATAGGCTCGTGCAGTCCCCAGACCAGCACCTCACCGTACGGCGTGCTGACCTCCATACCCCCGATGACCAGGATGCCAAATCGGTTTGAAAGCTCTTCCGTTGCTTTTTTGTCCCAGGGGATGTCGTGCTCGGTGATGCACACTCCGTCCAATCCCACCTCTGCCCCCTTCTTCACCAGTTCATCAGGCGACATGTAACTGCAGGAGGAGCCGTAGCGGGTATGACAGTGCATTTCGAATATCATGGAGTGCTCCGGTTGTGAGGCATTAGAGTAAATTCACAAAGACTGTAATTCTGTTAATTAATAATATATCATATTGTGCTTGACCAGAATTTTTTAACGGCATTATCGGCAAAAATCTTTACAGCGCTGTTATTTTCGCATCAATCCGAGCAAAAAAAGGCAGGAGAGAGTTTATCTCTCCTGCCCTCTGCATCGGCCTATATTAAGTTTGTTTACACTTCGTAGCGTGCGGTGAAGGTAAACTCGCAGGCTTGGTCTTTGGGAATCTGCTTGGTCAACTCCACCTTTGCCGGTACTTTGTTCTCCTTAGCGGCATGTTCAAAGGCGGAAATACACAGGGCTTGACAGGGGAGCTTTTCAGTGCTCAGCCCTGCATCCTCCTGGGCTTTAAGATAGCTGCAGGTATACTGCTGAATACGCATTTTGCGGATATGGCTCTCGACGATGGACCATTTATCCACGGGCCTGGAGCAGAGCGTAAACAGCTCCACATAGACCTGCAACAGGTGCGGAAAAGAGAGGCCCGTCTGCTTGGCGCAGATTTCTACCATCTCCCAGGCCCTGTCCTTATTCTTCTCACCCACTTCAGCGACTTTAGCCATGAGTTCCTTGCCGAAGTTGGAGAACAGCTTCCTGGTCGCCTTATCATCTTTGCCTGTAAGCTCTTTGATGAGACTCTGGAAATCGTTCTTGTCAGTCACGCCGTCTATCAACGCCCTATCGGCATCGAAGTCGTACTCAGCACCGACGCCCACGTTCTCTATCATCCCTAAGTTCCGGGGGTCAAGCGTGAGCAGCCTGTCGGTATCCGGCTTGGGGGCGATATTATTCCATGGTTTCTCCGGTTTTCCCATTACCATGAAAATCCTCCTCTCAATTCATTCACTGTTGGAGTATTCTGAAAAACTTAAAGTAACCTTTCAGCCCTCGTACTCTATCTTAATGCAATCCACGGGACAGACTTCGACGCACTTCATGCAAGCCTGGCAGGCGGGCCTGTTGTTGACTACTAGCGTGAAGTCATCATAGGAGCACTCGTGGAATTTCTCATTTTGCTTGGGAATTGAATACAGAACCACGGTAGGGCATACCTGTAGACATTTCCCGCACTTGAGCGGGCTGATGCACTTGTCTTGTTCTATCTCTATTTTCGGAAGTGTCCTGGTAGCTGGCATAATTTCCCTCCCTCTATTACCACATATCTTTAACCGCCGGTACCTCGACCCTCTCTACCATGGATATGCAATCTGCCGGGCAGGGGGTGCGACAGTTTCCGCAGCCGAAACATTTGAAGGCGTCGACCGCCACCGTGCGCGTCCCGGAATGAAGATGCAGGGCGTCAAAGTGGCAGCGTGTCATGCACTGGAGACAGCCGGTGCAGGCTTCAGGGTCTATCTCTGCGAGGTAATGGCCCTTGTTGACCGAGAAGGGGACGTCGTGCTCCAGCCTGGCCCGAAGCTGACTGCACAGCGGCATCTCACAGTTGCAGATGCCCCCCGTGTAAGGAGCTCCGTGGGTCTCGGCTATATGCACCAGCCCTATCTTGTTCAGCTTGGCCAGAAAACTCTTGGCCTCATCCGGGGTGAGAAACTGCACGCCGCCGTGATAAATCTGCGGCCATCTCTCCCACTTGTACATGCCCGGGCCCATGCCCATGCAGGAGAAGTTCTCTTCGTCCTTGACCCCCTTGGTCTGGCGGCGGCAGGCGCAGGTCATGGCGGTAATAGGCCAGCAGAGCTCCATCATCTCCTGGGCTTCTTCCAGCATTATGACCTGTGCAAGACCCCTGAACTTTTTCCCTTCCTCCGCCACCCTTCTGGTGTACTGTTCGGGGTCCAGCACCTTCATGTCTATGTTGGCAGCCGCCATGGAGCCCATCTCACCTATCATGGAGGCGTCTCCGGCCTCGGCGGCGGGGTTCTCCCCTGCACCCGTCTTGGCGTCGGCGGCGGTCTTACGCCATTTGTAAATCCGCCGTGCAAAGTTTTCCGGGTTCAAATACCAGTATCCCCCGTCTTTCCCATACATTTCACAACCTTCACACATACATTGTCCCTCCAGACATTCCTTGGAATTTAGGTCCAGCGGTCAGGCGTCCGCGGGGTACGTCGAAATTCCCCCTTCCTAAATCTGTTCCCTTCCATTCGGACAAGTTGGGGCGTATCCAATACACCCCACGCAACTCTATAATGCGCTGTTATCGGTGTCAACTCTAATTTTTCTTAGGTCCCCGGTTTTTCTCGAGGATGCCTCTGAGACGAGCCGGATTTCCATAGATAAATAAAGGCAGGGGCATATTGCGACTCTCCCCTTCGCAAGATGTCCTTAATTTATTAATAAACGGGGCAGAACCCCCTGGGGGATCCGGCCCCTATTTTCCCCTGTAAAAAGCCGGCCCGACGCCTTCTCAGTCGGTTATACCGGCCAGGTACTTCACCATATCTTTCCTGGCTTCGAGATCGTAGTTGGCCCTGATGCCTATCTTCTCCATGATGGGCGAACCGCCTCCGTGTACCCCGGCGTACTGATTGACGCCACCGAAGGCAGAACATGAGAAATCCGAAACGAAGCGGAACAGACGGTGCACCTTTTCAGAGGAGACGTCCGGCTTGCGCATGATATATTTGTGGAGGTATTCGGATATCTCAGGGTTCAGGAAATCATCCTCCGGGGGTATGGTTGCGGGAAGCCCTCCGGCGGTGGCGGCCATGATATCGTACTCATGGTAGATGTTCTTCCCCGCCAGGTACCGGCCGGTATTGGAATAGAGGAAATCAGGCTCATAGATGCCCGACGAGGTGGCCTTCCCCTTAACCGATGCCGCTATACCCGCCGCAAAAACCAGCTCGGCTATCACCATCAGCTCGGAAATCTCTTCCCTGATGTGGGAAGCGTTCCCCACGCCGTTGTACTCCGCAAGCAGGGCCGTCGCTCCCATAATGATATCCGTTACGGCGGGTTTGCACCCGCAGTAGGTGTGCCGATGGTAATTGGCGAAGAGGAGCGCCAGGCGGGCGCCTAACTCCCACTCGCCGCACATGAACACCCGCTCCCAGGGAACGAACACATCGTCGAAAACGGTCATGGAATCGGCCATCCCGTAAGTGTTGAAAGGTGCTTTAAGTTCGCGCCGCTGGCGGGGGGCGCTAACACGGCAAATGAGCTTGACCCCCTCCGTATCCGCCGGAATGGCGAATGCCACCGCCCAGTCCCCCTCCTCCTTGGTCAGGTTCCTGGTGGGAAGCACGATCAACTCATCGGCGTAGGGGGCGATGGTGTTATGCGCCTTGGCGCCGCGCACCACGATGCCGTCCGACTTGCGCTCGACTACCCTCAGGTAGAGGTCGAGGTCTTCCTGCTGATGGGGCCGTTTGCTGCGGTCGCCTTTGACGTCGGTCTGGGCGGCGTTCCCCACCACATCGTTTTTCTGGTAATATTCCAGGAACTTCAGGAAGTTGTCATGGTAATTGGTCCCTTTGGCATCGTCTATCTCCTTGGAGACGACGCCCACACCGTTCAGAGCATCGGCGGCCATGCACCGCTGAATGCAGCCCCCCACCTTCCGGCACAGGACGCGGGTCATCTCCTGCTTCACCATCAGGTCTTCGATGCTGCGGTGCACGTGGGTGAAGCGGCTTATGGTCTCCCCGGTCAGGTGCGACTTGGCGCATGCCATCTCGGAAAACTCAGGGTCGGTGGCGGCGGCGAAGGTGAACTTGATGGTGTTAATGGCGGGCTGCAACAGTTCGTCATCCCTGGTGATTTTTCTTCCACCCACGTAGACATTGGGCTGCATTTTGGTCAGCTTTTCAGCGTATTGATCTCCCGTTCTCAATGCCATAACTTTGCCTCCTCGTTTAGAGTGCTCTCAGCCCCCCTTCTCCCCGGCATCCATCCCTCATGAGAGAGACCGTTAGTAAAACCCCTTAAGCGTGATAATGCGGAAGGTTTTATCCCCATCGGTCTTCACGTTCAGAGCCAGGAGAATTTCAGGTCGATCAACTCCTCCCGCTCGGCGCCGGTGGAGACGAGCACTATCCTGGTCTGCAGTATCTCCTCAAGTCGTCTCAGGTAACTCCTGGCTTCTTCCGGAAGCTGATCCCAGTTTCTGACACCCACTGTATTTGACATCCAACCGGGCAGCGTTTCATAGACCGGCTCACAGCGGGCCAGGGCTTCGGCGTCAGTCGGAACCCGGTCGACTATCTCTCCGTCAAGAAGGTACGTGGTGCATACCTTGATCTCCCGGCACTGGTCGAGTACATCCAGCTTGGTGACCGCCAGGCCGTCCAGGCCGTTGAGCTCCGCCGCCAGTCCGACCACCACCGCATCGAACCAGCCGCAGCGCCTGGGACGCCCGGTGGTCGAGCCGTACTCTCCTCCCCGATCTCTGAGCAAATCGCCCATGCTGTCATTGAGCTCTGTGGGGAATGGACCCATACCCACTCGCGTGGTATAGGCTTTCATTACCCCGATTACCGAGTTTATGGAGCTGGGGGGAATACCCAGGCCGGTGCAGGCGCCTCCGATGGTCGAATTAGAGGAGGTGACGTAGGGATACGTCCCCTGATCGATGTCCAGCATGGTCCCCTGCGCCCCTTCTATCAGGACGTTCTCGCCGCGGGCGATGGCCTGACGCAGCATTTCGCCGGTATCGGTGATATAGGGGCGGATTTTCCTGCTCAAGCTCAAGTATTCTTCATAGAGTTCCTGGTACCCGGGCCCCCGGACTTCGTATATCCTTTCCAGTAGTACGTTTTTTTCATCAAGGCAGTTCCTCAGTTTCTCACCGAAAAGCTTTTCGTCGGCAAGGTCGCCCATTCTGATCCCAGTGCGGGCAGCCTTATCGGCGTATGTAGGCCCTATTCCCCGGCCGGTGGTGCCTATTTTACTTTCCGATTTTCGATTCTCCGCCTCGACGTCCTGCACCTTGTGGTAGGGTAAGATGAGGTGGACTCTCTCGCTTATGAACAGCCTGCCCTGGATAGTAAGACCACAGGATTCCAGGCCTTCTATCTCTTTAACCAGGGTCTGCATATCCACCACGACCCCGTTACCGATCACGCATTTTTTCCCGGGGCGCAGGATACCTGAAGGGATGTGATGGAAGATATACTTCTCCTCGCCTATAACCACCGTATGGCCGGCGTTGGGCCCGCCCTGGTACCTGGCTATAAGTTGAGCTTCCCCTGAGATGGCGTCTACAATTTTCCCTTTTCCTTCGTCGCCCCATTGGGCGCCGACAATCGCCACGGTAGGCATACTTTACCTCAACTCAGTCGTCAAAACATTCCACACAAGGTGTATAAGAAGGCGGGTATTCAAAGCTCGATGGGCTTGGCATAAACTATTTTGGGCAACGCCCGGATCTGATCCAGCACTTCTTTGGGCACGGGGCTGTCTATGTTTAGAATAGCCACCGCCATACCGTTGGGCCGGGTGCGGCCCAACTGCATACCGGCTATGTTGATATCGTTATTGCCCATGATGGTGCCTATACGACCTATCACCCCCGGAGTATCCTCATTGGAAAAAACGAGCATGTTGCCGGAGGGCACCGCCTCAAGGCGGTATTCGTCTATGAGCACTATCCTGGGCTCCTTATCGGCGAACAGCGTTCCCGCCACCGAGCCGCTGGTTTTCTCCGTTATAAGGTCCAGCTTGATGAGGGTCGTGAAATCCTCGGAATCCCTGATGATGGACTCCACCACCTTTATCCCTCGTCCGCGGGCCAGTATGGGGGCATTTACCAGGTTAACGTTCTCCTTGTAGGGAGCCATCAGGCCTTTAAGCGCCGCCACGGTAAGCAGCTTAATATCGTGCTCGGCCGCCTCCCCTATATACTCGATGGAAACCTCTTTGACCGCTCCTTCGAGGAACTGCGCCGAAAAACTGCCCAGCTTTTCGGCCAGCTCGAGGTAGGGCTGGATCACGGCCAGCACTTCCGGGTCTATGGAGGGGACGTTGATGGCGTTGACGATTCTCCCTTTAGTGAAATAATCCACCATCTGCTGCGCCACGGCCACCGCCACCTTCTCCTGAGCCTCTCCGGTAGCAGCACCCAGGTGGGGCGTGCATATCACCTGCTCCAGGCTCAGCAGGGGGTGTTCGGAAGGGGGAGGCTCCTGCTCGAAAACGTCCAGCGCGGCCCCGGCCACCTTCCCGCTGATGATCGCTTTGTAGAGGGCTTCTTCATTGACTATGCCGCCCCTGGCGCAGTTTATTATTCTCACCCCCTTTTTCATGGCGGCGAACTGCTTCTCGTCGATCAGATTGACGGTATCCTGCGTTTTGGGGACATGGACGGTTATGTAATCCGCCCGGCGGAACAACTCCTTCTTCTCAATCAGCTCCACGCCGATTTTCTCGGCCATCTCGTGGGGAATATAAGGGTCATAGGCGACGACGTTCATCTCCAGGCCGTTTGCTCTCTTAACTACCAGAGAGCCGATGCGCCCGAGGCCCACCACGCCGAGGGTCTTGCCCATGAGCTCGACACCTGTAAACCGGCTCTTCTCCCACTGATTACCGCGCATGGAAGCCGTAGCCTGTGGGATGTTCCTGGAGAGCGCCATCATCATGGCGATGGTGTGCTCGGCGGTGGTGGTGGCGTTTGAGTCGGGTGTGTTCATGACGATGACACCCCCCTTGCTCGCCGCCTCCACGTCCACGTTATCCACGCCGATACCGGCCCGCCCGACCATCTTGAGGTTTGCGGCGGCGTCGATGACTTCTGCGGTAACCTTGGTCGAGCTTCGAACGATCAGCCCCTCGTATGAGGGGATGGTGGCTATCAGCTCTTGGGCGCTCAACCCCGGTTTAACGTCGTACTCCACGCCCCGGTCTTTTGCCGCATCGAGTATATCGATACCCTTCTGCGATATCTTGTCGCTCACCAGTATCTTCATCGTAAACTTTCCCTATTTCCACTTTCAGACAGGCCTACGCCCTTACACTAGGACATGAGCACTTCTTCGGCGGCGCGCACCCCGGCACCCAGCTCAAGGGAATAACCCATCTGTTTGAGGCCCATTTCCACCGCCGAAACGGCGGTGATTAGGTCGAAGGCCCCCACATAGCCCATGTGTGAGATACGGAATATTTTCCCTTTCGCCTTCTCCTGGCCGCCGGCCACGGAGACGCCGTATTCTCCCCGCAGCGTCTTCACCACTTCCTGCCCGTCTATTCCCTCCGGCGTGCAGACGGCGGTGAGGGCATTGCTGGGGATGCCCCTTGCGAAAAGCTCAAGGCCCAGGGCCTCCACTGCGGCGCGTGCGGCCCGGGCCAACGTCTCGTGCCGCTGAAATATGTTCTCAAGCCCCTCGGCTCTTATCTCGGCCAGCACCTCCCTGAGGCCCACCATCAGAGAGACGGCGGGTGTATAGGCGTTCTGGTTCTTGCTCAGGCTCTTTCTTTCCTTGCGGAGATCGAAGTAATACCTGGGGAGGTCGGAACGCTCGGCCATGCCCCAGGCTTTCTCGCTCACGCTGATCATCGAAAGCCCGGGGGGCATCATCAGGCCCTTCTGCGAGCCGGTCACCACCACGTCCAGCCCCCATTCCCGGGTCCTTATATCGTGTACGCCGATGGCGGTAATCCCGTCCACTATGAGCAATGTCTCAGGATACTGTCCCACGATCCGGCCCAGGGCGTCCACGGGGTGACAGGCCCCTGTGGAAGTCTCGCTGGCCTGTACCAGGACAGCCCGCACGTCTCCTTCCTTCTCCATGAGGTGCGCCACGCGGTCGGGCTCCACCGATGAGCCCCATTCCACCTCCAGGTCTATAGCCTCAACTCCGAAGGAGCGGCATATCTCGGACCAGCGGTCCCCGAATTTGCCCCCTCTGACCACCAGCGCCTTGTCCCCCTTGCATAGGAAGTTGCTGACCGCCCCTTCCATGCCGCCGGTGCCCGAGGACGCCAGAACCATCACCGGGTCATCGGTCTGAAAGAGATACTGAAGCCCGTCGCGCACCTCCTGAAACATCTCGTTGTAGGCCGGGGTGCGGTGGTGGATGACGGGTTTGGACATCTCGGCCAGCGCCCTGGGGTGGACGGGCGTGGGGCCGGGCGTCATCAGATAATCCTTTATGCAAGTCAGCTTCTTCAATGCCTGAGACCTCTCCTTAAACTCTTCGATGGGGACGGCACGCAGCGCCCCCGCCCGATTTCCTCCGGGAGGCGGAGATCCCCATCTATCAACGGATTACAGCCATTCAGTAAACAGTCTGCACGGAACTCAAGGCAGGGCACAATACGTCCTAAATATTACAGATTGCCGACCCCTTTGTAAACAAAAATCGATGAGAAATGAAAAGGGGGCGCACGAGAATAGTACGCCCCTTTTTTCCTTGAAATTTATAGCTATCCCCACCTGCTTCCAGACCGTCTTCGGCCCCCGGGTTAGGGCCTATTGTCTGCTGCCCCCACCGCATCCCCGATCGGAACCAGCTCGATATGCATTCGGCCCAGGCGGGGCGTCGCCTCGAGCCCCATGGAGGCCAACCGGGCCTTCTCCCACTCCCTTACCTCTCTCTCCCTCTCGCCGCTGAAATTTACCCTTAACACTCTGGGCAAACTGCGATTGCCGGCAGCGTCTTCCACGGTTATGCTTACCGTGTACCACATCTGCCATCCCGAGCCACTGACCAAGGATACGGTGTTCATGTAGAGGTAGCCCTGAAGCTTGCCGTCCGGAGTCGGCCTGACCTTCAGGTGCCCCGGTGAGTAAGT
>JAUXIQ010000072.1 GCA_030620925.1 Nitrospinota bacterium | reverse complement strand
GGTGAGTTGCTGCTGACTCAATCGGAGGGGAATCAGACCGAGGCGGAGGAATGTTTTAGTAAGGCCCTTGAGGTAGCCCGTCACCAGCAGGCCAAATCC
Organism: Nitrospinota bacterium; assembly: GCA_030620925.1. GTDB lineage: Bacteria > JAUXIQ01 > JAUXIQ01 > JAUXIQ01 > JAUXIQ01 > JAUXIQ01. The sequence goes on along the minus strand of JAUXIQ010000072.1, from coordinate 8,117 downwards.
TGGGAGCTGCGGGCGGCCATGAGTATGGGCCGCTTGTGGCAGAGTCAGGGCAAACACCAGGAAGCCCGCGATCTTCTGACCCCCATCTACGACTGGTTTACCGAAGGGTTCGATACCGCCGACCTCAAAGAGGCCAAAGCCCTGCTCGAAGAATTGTCGTAGGAAGCAGCGTCTCTTAACGTTCTCTCTTTTTCGTCAAGACATCTTCTGATGACTGAGGTTATTTCCGTATCTCAGTTACCCAGCAGGGCCACGCAGGCCACCACTGGCGGTCCGCCCAGATTGTGGGAAAGACCGAGTTTGGGGTTTTTGACCTGCCTCGGGCCCGCCTTCTCCTGCAACTGTTTATAGACCTCGTAGGTCATCCTGAGGCCGCTGGCTCCTATGGGATGCCCGAAGGCTTTAAGCCCCCCGTCGGCGTTGACCGGCAGCTCGCCTTCCAGGGTGAAAGTTCCCGCGTCCACGTGTTCCTTGCCGGTGCCCTTTTCGCAGAAGCCCAGGTCTTCGCATATCACCAGCTCGGTTATGGTGAAACAGTCGTGAACCTCGGCCACGCTCAGCTCCTTGAGCGGGTCTTTGACCCCCGCCTGCTCGTATGCCTGCCGGGCGGCGTTGACGTTGGATTGGAAACCGAGGTATTCGAATCCCGGCCTGGACATGGGCAGCATGGGGTCCACCGAGAGCCCCAATCCCTTGACGTATACCGGATCAGACCGGAACTTTTTGGCCATGTCCGCCCGACAGATGATGGCCGCCGCCGCGCCGTCGGTGGTGGGGCAGCAGTCCAGCAGGCCCAGGGGCCAGGCGATGATGGGAGCCTTGAGCACCTGCTCCACGGTTATCTCCCTCTGGAAGTGGGCCTTGGGGTGAAGGGTGCCGTTGTGGTGATTCTTTACCGCTATCTTGGCCAGGGTGGTCTTATCGATACCGTATTTATGGAAATACCTGGTGGCTATGAAGGCGAAGGAGCCGGGCGCCGTTCTGCGCGTCTCGTATACCGGGTGCTGACCCCTGCCCACTCCCAGGCCGCCGGCGCCGGTATCCTTGAGCTTCTCGAAGCCCAGGGCCATGGCTACGTCGTACATGCCGCAGGCCACGCCGAAGCAGGCGTTCCTGAAGGCATCCAGGCCGGTGGCGCAGTAGTTCTCCACCCTGGTGATGGGAATGCCCTTCAGCTTGAGCGGGTCGGCCAGGCATTGCCCGGCGCTCCCTGAACCCGTGGTGCCCACCCAGGCGGCCTGTAGATCTTCAGGCCCGACGCCTGCGTCTTCGTAAGCCTCGTAGGCGGCCTCCACTATGAGGTCGTCTGTGGAGGTATCCCACCGCTCGCCGAATTTAGTGCAGCCCATCCCTATCACGGCCACCTTGTCTTTTATGCTCTCCATCTGGTTTTCCTCCTTATCTCACCGGTCGGGATTTCCAGTAATAGTTTATGAATCCGGCTCCCTGGTGGACCCTGCGGAAGGTCATCTCCACGGGCATGTCTACCTTGAGCTCGTCAGGGGCCGCTTCGGTCATCTCGCAATATACCCTGGCGCCGCTTTCCGTCTCTATGACTGTCATCGGTGTCGGCGGCTCGACGCCGCCCGCCAGGTTATCCAGGGAGAACGTATAGACCTTTCCCTTCTCATCGGTCAGCCTTACCTCTTCGAACTGGTCTTTGGACTGGCAGCCGTAGCAGACCCGCTGCACGGGGAAACTGGTCGTCCCGCAGATCTTGCAACGGCTTCCGTGCAGGCTCAGTACGCTGTTGTTCGTGCGCCAGAGTGCGGTCGCCGACGACCTCATGGATTTACGGACGGCTTCCTCCGCCTCGGTTTCCATGAGGCCCCGGTAGCGGACGTACTGCTCGTATCTATCCAGAGCACGTTTGGAGCTCAGGTGTCCCTTAATGCCCCTGCGCTCGCTTAAACTTCCCAGGGCTTCAGTCGCCTTCAGTATGAAGGTATCGCTGCCGTCGCCGTATCCGGCCAGGAGCATCCTGTCCCCGGCGCCGGCCTCTTCCAGCGCGGCGGCCAGGAGCATCAGCGGCTGGGCTGTGCCGGTGTTGCCCACGCTGCCGAACAGCAGGTCTTGCACCTGCTTCTCCGGGTCGAACTTGAGCGCTCTTGCCAGGGCCTGATGGCTTCGGGGGTTGGGACCCGTCAATACCGCTCTGGCTATGTCTGCGGCCTCCAGGTTGTTCCTTTTCATGATGCCTGTGACGGCTTCCCTGGTTGTTGCGTCGTAGCCGTGCATGATGACCCAGCGGTCCTCCCAGTTCCTCACGAAGCGGTCTTCACTGGTACGCCAGACGTCGGTTATCTCCTGGGAGATGGAATAGACGTCTTCCACTTCCGCCACTGCGCTGTCGGCTCCCACCAGGAGTGCGCCTGCACCGTCCCCGAAGGCCTGTTCGTCTATGCTGCGCGGTGCGCCCAGTCTGCAGTCCGCCGCAGTCACCAGTACGTTGCGGGCCGAACCGCTCTTTACCGCGTCCAGAGCGGCGCGCAGGGCGGATGTCCCCGCTCTCAACGAACCGGCATAATCCGCGGTGAAGATATCCCGCCTGAGATCGAGAACTCGCGCAACAATGGAGGCCGCCTGTTTCTCGGTGTATGGGGAGGAGGTTGATGCGAAGAACAGGGCGTCAACGCTATCCGTGTCCATACCTTGGAGGCAGTCCATGGCCGCTGCCGCCGCCATTGTGATGCTGTCCTCATCATGGTTCGCCACGGAGCGCTCTCCCTTCAGGGAATTACCTCCCCACGCCCGCGCCAGCTCATCCCGGCTCAACCTGTTTTTGGGGATATAAGCTCCGTAACTGACAATTCCCGCCATCGGAAACTCCTCGTGCAATATTCACGGGTGAAAAATCGCTGTAATGGCCTACAGTCGAACACTTTAAAAACTCAGCGGGACTTTGTCAATGGTTTTCGTGTTTGTACTTGCGAGAGTGAGGTTATTGCAGGATGCAGAATGGCGCACTGTCGGCACTGCGGGATATGGGTAAACTTCGCGTGCAATGGTTCTTCGTAGGTAGAGCGTTTTGATGGGGCACGCCGGAGATTGTCATAAAAGGGTTGTAAGCTGTGCCCTTGTTAAAGTGGGAACAAGGGTGCATATCGTTTAGCTCAGGTAACTTAACTCCGGGTTTTTTCGAATAACATCTCCCAGGGTCGTATTGGTGAGAACTTCCATGAGCTTACCCTGTGCTTCGACCCAGACATCGTGCATCGGGCAGGAGTTGTCCCTATCGCATTCGCCTACTCGGATGAGACAACGGTTAAGGAATATCGGCCCTTCAACCGTTTCGATAATCTTTTTAAGGTCGATGGAATCCATTGGAATTCCTATTGAGTAGCCCCCGTTCACACCCTGATGCGATTTAACCAGACCCGCCTTGGTGAGCACCTGTAGGATTTTGGCCAGAAAGTTTTTGGGAATGCCCTGCTTCTCTGCTATTTCGCCAAGGATAGTTATTTTTCCATCCGTCTGTTTGGCAAGGTAGACCATACTTCTTAGTGCGTAATCTCCGGCTCTGGTAAGCATCATCTCACTACTCTCCTTTAATTATTCGTAGAGGCCCTATGTCCTGCTCTTCAGCCGTTAAGTATTAATTTAGGTAATACCTAAATTAATTATAAATTTTAGTGTTAACAAATTTTATCACAATTGTGTCAAAGTAACAAACCTATCCATGCTTAAATTAGGCAAACTTCGTGTCTTTTGTATTTATTTTCTTTATTTTGATGTGAATATCCTTACATTTCAATATTTTATGGAAGATTCCAGAAATTCTGCCTGATCTTTTTTTATTGCGAATGAGAAAGTCTGAGCTCTGTATTCTTATTGGCGATAATATGGGTAAAGTTTATCATGTTTTATTCGGATTTGCACGAAATAAAATTTGAAAATCGGATGCGAGGTTATAATTTACGCTGCTGATCTTCTGATTTGAGAAAGTATTGAAACGAATTTAATAAATATGATACTATAATTATTATTCAATAAATTAAATATATATTCAAAACCGGCAACGGAATATTCGATTACACAAGGAAATAAGTGATGGGAAAGAAAGCGCTGCGAGCTGTGGAGGAGAAGAAAGAGCTTCTCCAGCAGTTCATGGTGGACAAGATTCTAAGGGGCGCCGCCGGGGTTTTCGGTCAATCCGGCTACCACGGGGCAACGGTGGAGGAGATGGCCAGGGAGACCAGCGTCTCCGTGGGGACCATCTACCAGTATTTTGACAACAAATACGATCTATACATTAAGGTCCTCAATTTTTTCATGGATTCCCTGATGGAGAGCATCCAGGAAGCCATCCGGGGGGTCGAGGAGCCTCAGCGTCGTCTGGAGGGGATAATCACCGAACATATTCGAGTCTTCGAGGAGAACCCCGATTTTTTTCGCATATATCTTGCCGGCAAGCACGATTGGATAATCGATCCCATCGATGAGCCCAAAGGGAATTTGGCGGAAAGGTATACCGGCTATATCAAAATTCTCTCGGATTCCATTGATGAGTTGATAGATTCACAGGTGTTCGTGAGGGTGAACAGCGAAAAGGCGGCCTACTACTTGCTGGAGATGGCTTACTCAGTGGTTTTCCAGAGGGTCACCGGCTATTCCGTGGTGAGCAGGGTGGAAGACACGCAGATGATGTTAATGCTTATGATGGAAGGCTTTATGAATAGAGAGAAAAAGTATCAGATCGAACGTGAATAAAAGGGGGGAGCAGGATGAAACGGTTTCTTACTTTCGTTATTGACCATCCACGAATTACCATCATCATCGCTGTGGTCCTTACGGTTTTGTTCTTTATGAACATGAAAGGAACCCGTATGGAGACCGATATCGAGGCTTTCCTACCCCAGAATCATCCCGCCATAGTTTTTGACAACTTGGTGGAAGATATCTTCGGAGTTAAAAGCGACATGATGCTTTCTGTGGTCAACAGGGGGCCGGATGGAATCTATAACACCGAAAGCCTGGCCCTTCTTAAGCGGCTCACCGAGAAGCTGAAGGGCATGAAGGGAATCAACTCCGAGGATGTGGACAGCCTGGCCAACCTGGACAACATCGTGGGCACCAAAGAAGGGATGGATGTAAGACCCTTTATGGAGGAGGTGCCCAAAACGCAGGAAGAGATAAACGCCCTGCGCCAAGCCGTTCGCGGCAACAACATGTACAGGGGCACCATAGTCTCCGAGGATGAGAAGGCGACGTTAATCTTCGCCAGGCTCGAAGACGACGTGGATGAGTCGGAGATTTATAATAAGGTCAAGGCCATGGTGGCCGAGGAAAACCTGGGCGATAACGAGATATTCTTTGCCGGCCGCCCCATCCTGGAGGGCCTCATAGGGATACAATCCAAAGAGGACGCCAAGAACTTTCTGGTGGCCATGATAGTCATTATAATAATTCTTTTTCTGACCTTCAGAAGCTTTCGCGGCATTCTGCTCCCTCTATTGGTGGTTGTTCCCAGCGTTTTCTGGGCCGTGGGGCTCATGGGCATTTTTCAAGTGCCTTTTTACATAACCTCTATCATGATGCCCATTATTCTGATGGCCATCGGGGTGGCGGACGGTATACACATCATAAGCAAATATTATGATGAGGTCCTGCAGTACCCGGATAAGGAGCGCAGGGCTATCGTGATGGACACCATGCTTGAGATGTGGCCTCCGGTGACCATGACCTCCGTAACCACCGCCGCCGGTTTCCTGGCCTTCACCATCTCCTCTATGCCGCCTTTCGTCTATTTCGGCCTCTTTACCGCCTTTGGTGTCATGGTCGCCATGCTGTTTTCGCTGACGGTGATACCCGCCGGGTTGATGCTCATGAAGCCCAAAGTCAGCTCTCTTTACATCAGGCGAAAGGAGAGAATAAGCGATCTGAGCAGCGCCACTCTTTCCTCCCGCATACTGGCGGTCTGTGGAAAGGCAGTTTATAACCACCGGAGTATCGTCCTCGCCGTGGCCGTCGTCGTAGTGGTAATTTCTACGGTAGGAATCATGCGTGTATCGACTGACTCGAGCCTGGTATCCTATTTCAAGCAGGATACCGACGTGGTTAGATCGGAGAAGTTGCTCAATGAGAAGTTCGCGGGCACTACCGTCCTCAACGTGGTTTTCGCGGGTAAGGATTACGATCGGATGAAAGACCCCGTTCTCCTGAAAAAGATAGACAAGATGGCGGATTATGCGGAGTCGCTTCCCCTGGTCGGGGATTCAATTACAATCTCCGAATACCTCAAGCGGATGAACAGGGTGATGAACGAGGACAGGAAGGAGATGGAAGTAGTCCCCGACAGCAGGGAACTGGTGGCCCAGTATCTGCTCCTCTATTCCATGTCCGGCGACCCGGACGACTTTGACGACGTGGTCGATTACGACTACCAGAGGGCCAACACCCGCATCTTCATGAAATCGGATCACGCAAAAGACACGGGCAATGTGGTAAAGGCAATGGACAAGTATCTGAAAGAGCATTTCAAGGAGGAAGACATAAGTATAGGCTTTGCGGGCAGGGCTAACATCACCTATACCATAGCCGGAATAATAGTGCGCAGTCAGGTTATGAGCCTGATTCTGGCCATCATAGCCGTATTCTTCATAACTGCGGGTATGTTCAGGTCATGGATAGCCGGGTTTTTAAGTATCATACCTATCGGTATAGCAACGCTCGTGAACTTCGGCCTGATGGGGCTCTCCAATAAACCGTTAAACCCTGTGACAGCCATAAACTCCAGCGTCAGCATAGGAATAGGCATAGACTATTCGATCCACTATATATCCAAATACAGGAGGAATATGGCAAGGTTGAATGACGAGAGAGAAACGAATATCCTGACCATTGTCACAGCAGGCAAGGCCATCTTCTACAATGCGGTTATCGTTGCCGGGGGTTTTCTGGTGCTGGCGTTATCCCCGTTTCCACCCAACGCCACCCTTGGAGGGCTGGTCTCTTTGAGCATGATGGTTAGTTTTATCGGGGCGTTAACGGTTCTCGCCGCACTGCTCATCGCAACCAAACCTAAATTCGCTTATGCTTTCACCCCGCAGGATTAACTGATAAACAGAGGCGCCGGTGCTCCGGGCCGGAAATCTTGTGAATTATCCAGGGCATGATGAATGCCGGGAGAGGGCAGAAACGGAGGTGGATGATATGAAAATACCTCTTATCATATTAACCATATTAATGGTTACGGCTTTTCTGGTGATGGGTGCATCCATGGACAGGCTGGATGCGCAAGAGCTTACCGGCCGTCAGATAATGGAACGGGTCGAGGTGCAGAATGACAGCGAAGACGAGACCAGCACCATAATGATGACCCTCATAAACAGGAGGGGGAAAAAGCGGGTGAGGGAGATTCGCAACTGGGGCAAGAAAATCGACGAGCGGAACGACAAGCGCTTCAGCCGCTTTATATCGCCCAGCGACGTCAAGGGCACCAGCGTACTCACCATCGAACACACGGATGCCGATGACGACCAGTGGCTCTATTTGCCAGCACTGCGCAAGGTCAGGCGCATTTCCTCCAGCGATAAGACGGACCACTTCATGGGCTCCGATTTTACTTTTGAGGATATTCAGTCTGAAGACCTGGAGCATTTCGAATACAGGCTCCTGGGCTCCGAAACAGTTGACGGAGAGGATTGCTACGTCGTAGAGGCGATACCGGTGACGGAAAAAAAGCTGAAGGAGACAGGATACGATAAGCGGCAGCTCTGGGTGAGGAAAGACAACTTTGTAACCGTTCAGACCAAGTTTTGGAACAGGAAAGGTGAATACTTCAAAATTCTTAAAGCATACGATCTTGAACAGCTCGCTCAAGGTATCTGGCGTCCCAAACGAGTCGAAGTGGAGGATTTCAAGGCCAAGCATAAAACCATATTGGAGTTCAGCGAAAGGGTCATTAATGCTGGTTTGTCTGATGATGTATTCACCAAACGCAACCTTAAAACCCGCCGTTAACCTTTATAGATGCACTCGCCGGAGATGAACAGCACACTTGTCAAGAAAACTGCTCTGTGGGCTGCTATTGTAATTTTTTCTCTTTCTCTATATATCCCACGCTTTTCCCGTGATGCTTCAGCGCGGGAAGCGCCCGCAGTGGAATTGCCCGACCG
>JAUXIQ010000079.1 GCA_030620925.1 Nitrospinota bacterium | reverse complement strand
GAGGGTGTCACCGGGTTTTTCACCAAGCTCTAGCAGGTTCTGGATAAATTCTACCTTAGCTTCAGAACCTTCTCCATGTGCCTGGGCAATATATTTACCCTTAGCTGTTTGCCTGTCAGATTCATCCTGACTCACCATCACCTTTCCTCAGTCGGTTAATATTTACTGTAGCTTTACTTCTATGATCAGCCTGAGCAATGTAATTGCCCATAGCTGTTTGAATATGCTGTTCACCGCCGGGCTTGGATTTAATCTGTTCCAGCAAAGCTTGTGCAATCTTGATGATTTCGGCTTCCTGGTCAGCTTTGGCTGCCACCACTTCTTCATTAAGTGTTGCTTTTCGACCAGAGGACTCTGGCTTATCTTCAAGATCGTTCATTGCTTTGACCACATCACTGTTTTCGCCAAATTTCTTTTTTATAACCGACTTAAGAGCACCGTATGCATCTACGATGTTCTTCTCAACAATTGTAGTAACAGAACTCGCCACACCCATGGCGAGTGCAGAAACTATAGCAGTCATTACGGGATCCATTTCATTCCCTCAAAAATGTATTTGTTGCTTTATTTAATTATCACAGATAAAGAGGCGGAAAAATTTTTGTGTTGACCCTTGAAGGCGTTTGACTCTATATTAATGAACCGAGTGGGCCCATAACTCAGTGGTTAGAGTGCCATCTTCACACGGTGGAAGTCGAAGGTTCAAATCCTTCTGGGCCCACCATTTTTTATTCGTCTTTCACCGGTTCCTCTTCTTCAGTGGTTGCCTCTGCGGTTTTAGTCAACCCCAGCGCCTCTCTCACTTCAGCTTCTATTTCAGCGGCCACATCGGTGTTGTCTTTGAGGAATTTTTTGGCGTTTTCCCGGCCCTGGCCTATGCGCTCGCTCTGGTAGGAATACCACGCACCGCTCTTGCTCACTATTCCTTTATCAGCGGCCAGGTCGAGGAGGTCTCCTTCCCTGGATACTCCATGGCCGAACATTATGTCGAACTCCGCTTCTTTGAAAGGTGGTGCGATCTTGTTTTTGACCACCTTGACCCTGGCCCTGTTGCCCACCACTTCGTCTCCGTCCTTTATGCTGGCGATCCGCCTGATATCCAGTCTGACCGAGGCGTAGAATTTGAGGGCCATTCCCCCGGTGGTGGTCTCCGGGCTGCCGAACATCACTCCTATCTTATGGCGTATCTGGTTAATGAAGATCACCGAGGTGTGGGACTTGCTGATGATAGCCGTCAGCTTGCGCAGCGCCTGAGACATGAGGCGGGCCTGCAGGCCCACGTGGGCGTCACCCATTTCGCCGTCGATTTCCGCCTTGGGCACCAGTGCGGCCACGGAATCGATGACGATGACGTCCACGGCGCCGCTGCGCACCAGGACTTCGGTTATCTCCAGGGCCTGCTCGCCGGTATCCGGCTGTGAGATGAGCAGCTCATCGGTGTTGACCCCCACTTTGCCGACGTAGAACGGGTCCATGGCGTGCTCTGCGTCTATGAAGGCGGCAACGCCGCCCTGCTTCTGTGCCTCCGCGATGATGTGCAGGGTGAGGGTCGTCTTCCCTGATGCCTCCGGCCCGTAAACTTCTATGACTCTTCCCCTGGGGATACCGCCCACGCCCAGGGCGGCGTCGAGTGAAATAGCGCCGGTGGGGATGCAGGGGACGTCCACGGGCGCTTCGCTCTCGCCGAGCTTCATTATGGCCCCCTTGCCGAATTGACGCTCTATCTGCGAGAACGCAGCCTCAAGAGCCTTATCTTTGCTGCCGTTTCCTGCCATTTACGCCTCCTTGGTTCTTGATGCATCATGCACGATGCATAACGCATGATACATGATAGATGAATCAGCTCAAAAATCCATATAATAATGAGAAGGGATTCGCCCCCCGCTCTTAAAAATCGTGGTCCCTCCAGCTGTGCGCGTCTTGTATCCGGCATCTCGTATAGTGTTACCTTCAATCCGAAAGCGGGCATTCTTTTAAAACTGTGTAAACGGCCCCGGAAGGGCGGAGCTGGCTGCGTATTAAGTTCACCCCCTCGACCGTGAAGCTCTCTTCCCAGGGCGCCGCCTTCTCGAGCATCTCCTGCTTCAGAGCCCTCCCCGCTTTTCTGCCGTCCCTGAACCTGCCCAGGGTGAGGTGAGGGCGGAACGGCCGCGATTCGGGCTCGAACCCGAGCCCTTTTAACCCGTCCTCGAGCCCCTCATAGATGCTGGATAGCTGCTCCAGCCCCTCGGTGATGCCTATCCAGAGCACCCTGGGGTACCTTGGGTTGGGGAAAACTCCTGCCCCCCCGATCTTGACCGTGAAAGGCTTCACCCCCTTCACCGCTTCATGAATGCAGTCGGATACGGGCTCCACCTGTGAGAGTTCTATGTTTCCCAGGAACTTGAGGGTCAGATGTATGCCCTCTATCCTAACCCATCTGGTGTAGGGGTCAAGTAGCTGGCAGGCTTTTCTGGCCTCGGCCAAGCGCGATTTCACGGTTTCCGGAATTTCAACGGCGATGAAAGAGCGAATGTTTTCCATGATGGACCGTCCTCGGGCTTACCATACCAGGGCTATCGCCCTCAACGTCACGTTGGCCATGACTCCCGCCGCCAGGTCATCGGCCATGATGCCCATCCCTCCGGGAATTTTCTCCAGGCGGGATACAGGTTTCCAGATGTCGTAGACCCTGAACAGGACAAAACCGAGCACCAGGGTCTGGAGGGTGACTTGCAGGAGTAACATGGTGAGGAGAAAACCCGCTATCTCATCGATGACTATCCGCTGGTCATCAACTACGCCATACTCTTTTTCCGCCGCCCCCGAAGCCCACAGGCCAACGGCTATCACCGCGGCGAGAACCACCCCGTATATCGCCGGTTCCCTTCCCCGAAGCGCCAAAACTATCAGCACCCCTTCCAATGAACCGAGGGTTCCGGGAGCCCTTGAAAGATGCCCGATATAAGCTCCCGTTGCGATAAATCTGGCTATACGGTTCATCTGATTATTGTCTGCCGCCCTTACCAAGAAGATCGAGAACTGCTACCGGCACGTTTCTATCACGCGGTGGGCCTCTTCCCTGGCCCATCTGTCAACTTGTAACACCTGCTCCAGGCTCTCCATCTCCTTCACCTGATGCTTATCCATGACTTCCCTGATCACCTGGGGTATGTTTTTAAAGCTGATCTTTTGCTCGATGAAAGCCTCCACGGCGGACTCGTTGGCGGCGTTGAGGACGGTGGTCATCGTGCCGCCCTGGTTGAGGGCGTCGTAGCCGTATTTCAGGCACGGGAACCTCTCCACGTCGGGTTCCTGGAAGGTGAGCGTCCCCACTTCGGCCAGATCGAGCTCGGGGAGCCCGTTGGGGAGCCTCCGGGGATAATTAAGCGCGTAGGAGATTGGGAGCCGCATGTCGGGTATGCTCAACTGGGCGATGATGGAGCCGTCCACGAACTCGACCATCGAGTGCACTATGCTCTGGGGATGGATGAGCACTTTGATTTTCTCAGCCTCAACATCGAACAGCCACCGGGCGGCGATCACCTCCAACCCCTTGTTCATGAGGGTGGCGCAGTCGATGGTTATCTTCCGCCCCATTTCCCAGTTGGGGTGGTTCAGGGCCTCCTGGAGGGATGCGTTCTCCAGTTGTGCCTCATCGCTGTCGTAGAAGGGACCCCCCGATGCGGTGAGTATGATTCGCTTGACGTCTTCCTTTCCGGCGCCGGCCATCGACTGAAAAATGGCGCTGTGCTCGCTGTCTATGGGAATAATCCGGCCCTTCTTCTCCGCCTCTCTGGTTATGAGGTCGCCGGCCATCACCATCACTTCTTTGGTGGCAAGCGCGAGATCTTTACCGGCCCTTATGGCGGACAGGGCGGGCAGCAATCCCTCGGACCCCGATATGGCCATGACCACTGTATCCGTCAGGGGAAGGGTGGAGGCGCGGCATATCCCCTCTATGCCCGAGGCCACTTCCATCTCCGTGTCCCTGAGCCGTCGTTTAAGTTCGGGGGCGAGCTCTTCCTGATATATGGCGACGACCTGGGGGCGAAATTCCCTGGCCTGTTTTTCCAGCAGGTCTACGTTCTCATAAGCGGAGAGGGCCGTGACCCGGAATTTGTCTGCATTTTCTCCGATCACGGCCAGCGTGTTGACACCTATGGAACCTGTGGAACCCAGTACGGCGACGTTTTTATTTTCCATGGCGATACGAGGTGAGAAACCTTCGACTTACGGAAAACATACCCCATCACTTTATTATCTGAACCCATGTTAACATATAATAATATAGGATGGGAGCGGAAAAAAGCAGGCTGTCCAGGCGGTCTAACAGGCCCCCGTGCCCGGGGATAAGCCTGCCGGAATCCTTGGCCCCTGCGCTCCTTTTTACCACCGATTCGCTGAGGTCGCCCAACTGGCCCAGCAGACCCAGAAGGACTCCCAGAAACAGTGCGTCTACTGCGGAAAGTTGTCCCAGGAAAAGCCATCTCGCCACGAAAGCACCCGCCACGGAGCCTCCAAGCCCCGCCCCGGTTCCTTCGACGGTCTTTGCGGGGCTGATTTCCGACGCCAGCTTGCGCCGGCCGAAGTTTTTCCCCACGTAGTACGCCGCAATATCACCGAACCAGATCACCAGGAGAAGGAACAGGATATAAAACCTGCCCCCATCCATCCGGTGCAACAAAACCAGGTGAGCCAGCAGCCAGCCCACGTAGAAAATTCCCACAAGGGTATAGGCGGTCTTCTCAAACGCCCTGGAAAGGTCTTCCCTCCCCACCAGAGCACTCATGAAAAGACCTATCGTTCCCGCGGATACTATAAATGCGGTGAGGGACAACCCCCCCTGGTAAAAGGCGAAAACCACCAGGAACCCCTGGAAAACGCCCGCATACCTGCGCACCGGTGTCCCCCGCACTTCCATCAGGTGGTAAAATTCCAGCATACAGATGCCGACCACGACGCTGACGGCTATGAAAAAGATGAGGGGGGTGCTGAAATATACCAGCAGAATAGCGATGGGGGCGAAAAGAAGGGCTCCCAGTATGCGTTTCAAAGCGGATATTACCTCTTGAGGGAGAAAGCCTGTTCCTCGGTAAGGCCGAACCTGCGGTCCCTTCCCTGGAATTCTATAATGGCCCTTAGCAAGTCGTCGCCTCTGAAGTCCGGCCACAGAGTGTCGGTGAAGTAGAGCTCGGTGTAGGCCATCTGCCAGAGCAGGAAATTACTTACCCTCTTCTCCCCGCTGGTGCGGATGAGGAGATCGGGTTCCGGCAGGTTGGAGGTATGCAGGAAACGGGAAAAACTACTCTCGTCTATATCTTCCTCCCGGAGTCCCCCATTCTGGACTTGCCTAACCATTTTGGTAACCGCTTCCACTATCTCCGCCCTGGCCCCGTAATTAAGCGCAAGAATAAGAACCATGGCGGAGTTACCGGCGGTCTCCTCTTTGACCTTTTTCAAGGCTTCTCTCACCACAGGGGTGAGCTGTTCGACTTCGCCTATGGTTTCCAGCCTGATATTTTCCCGGCAGAGCCTGAGGAGTTCTTTGATGAGGTATTCCTGGAGGAGCTTCATGAGCCCGCGCACTTCGTCTTTGGGCCTGCTGAGGTTTTCAGTGGAGAGGGCGTAAAGGGTGAGCGCCTTTACTCCCAGCTTTCTGGCGGTGGTGACCATGTCATCGACCGACTTCACCCCCGCCCTGTGCCCTTCTATTCTGGGCAGGTGCCTTTTTTTGGCCCACCTGCCGTTGCCGTCCATGATGATAGCCACGTGGACGGGCAACCGCTGCATATCGATTTTTTTCAATAACTTTTCATCTAACAAGAATGAATCCCCTCACCATCGCTAAAGGGGTGCACGCAGCGGGCCGATCGTTACCCCTCCATTATCTCCTGTTCTTTGCCGTTGATGATTTCATCCACATCGGTAACGAAACCATCGGTTATCTTCTGGACGCGGTCCATGGCCTTATGATAATCGTCCTGGCTGATATCCTTGCTCTTTTCCATGGCCTTGAGGCTCTCGTTCCCCTCTCTGCGGATGTTGCGCACGGCAACTTTGGATTCCTCGGCTATCTTCTTGACCAGTTTCACCAGTTGTTCCCTGCGCTCTTCGGTGAGCATGGGGATGCTCACCCTTATTATCTTGCCGTCGTTGGAAGGGGTGAGACCCAGGTCGGACTGGAGGATGGCTTTCTCCACCTTTTCAAGGAGGGTGGGGTCCCAGGGTTGGATAGTGAGCAGTCTGCTTTCCGGCACAGAGATGGTGGCCATCTGATTGAGGGGGGTCGGTTCTCCGTAATAATCCACGTTTATACCTTCCAGTAGGGAAACTGAAGCTCTTCCGGTGCGGATGCTGTTGAGGTCCTTCTTAAGGTGTTCAATGGATTTTTTCATCTTGCCGTCAACGTCTTTATAAATTTTATCAACCATCTTCACGCACCCCTGACTGTGGTACCTAATTCCTCGCCCATCATAACTCTTTTAAGGTTTCCATTCTCCATGATGTTGAACACTATTATGGGCAGACCGTGGTCCATACACATGGATATGGCGGTGGCATCCATAACTTTGAGTCCCTTCTGAAGGAAATCTATATAGGTCAGATTGGAGAACAGCTTGGCTTCCTTGTTCACCATGGGGTCCGATTCGAATACGCCTTCCACTTTGGTGGCTTTGAGAATAACATCCGCCCCTATCTCCAAAGCCCTCAAGGACGCCGCAGTATCGGTGGAGAAATAGGGGCTTCCGGTTCCCGCCCCCAGGATTACAACCCGTCCTTTCTCCAGGTGCCTGATGGCCCTGCGCCTGATGTAGGGTTCCGCCAGGTCGCGCATCTCTATAGCCGTCTGCAGCCTGGTTTCCACGTCGAGCTTTTCCAGAGCGTCCTGGAGGGCCAATCCGTTTATGACCGTTGCCAGCATCCCCATAAAATCCGAGGAGGCGCGTTCCATGCCGTCCCTGCTGGCTATCTCACCGCGGATTATGTTCCCTCCCCCGATGACCACCGCTATCTGGCATCCCCCCATTAGATAGACCTCTTGTATCTCCGCAGCGAACTCTCTGATCGCGGGGAGGTCTACGCCGTAATCCTTATCTCCCAGGAAAACCTCTCCTGAAAGCTTGAGGAGGACTCTATCGTACTTCAACCCGGGCATTCTTCAGAACTCAACTCTCTTCGGGCTTGTCGGGAGGCTGGTTGTCAACCTCTTCCCCAACCCGGTATCGTGAAAACCTCCTGATGGTGATGTTCTCACCGAACTTGGTGATATGGCCTTTCAGAACCTCTCCGATGGTGACGTCGGAATCTTTTATGAAAGGCTGCTCCAGGAGGCATCGTTCCTGGTAAAACTTCTTCATCTTGCCTTCGGCTATATTATCGAGCACTTTCTCCGGCCTGCCGGCCTCCAGGGCTTCGGCCCTGTAAATGTCTTTCTCTTTCTCCACAACTTCAGGGGGAACGTCTTCGGGTGAAAGGTAGTCGGGATCGGTAGCCGCTATCTGCATGGCCAAATCCTTCACCAGTTGTCCGAATTCGTCGGTTTTGCCCACGAAGTCGGTCTCGCAGCAGACTTCGACCAGCGTCCCTATCTTCCCGCCGGCGTGAATATATGAACCCACCAGCCCCTCACCGGTTGCCCGCCCTTCTTTCTTGGCGGCCTTGATCTGACCTTTTTTACGCAGGTACTCGATGGCCTTTTCCACGTCTCCTGAAGAGGCTTTGAGGGCTTCCTTGCAGTCCATTATTCCCGCCCCGGTTTTTTCTCTCAATTCTTTAACCATGTTCGCAGTTATGGTGGTATCTTCCATTCTTCCTCTTCCGCTC
>JAUXIQ010000268.1 GCA_030620925.1 Nitrospinota bacterium | reverse complement strand
TGGTGACTGAGCCGTCGATTCTGCTGCGCAATTCGAATTTGTTTTGTGGCAGGTTTTTGGAGCACACTGTCAGGCGAAAGGGTATACATTATAGGTCTGCATCTTTGAATTTTACCCCTGCTCTCTCGTCGCGGTCATCTATGATTGCTTCCAGCCCGGCTTCTATGCAAGCTGAATAAATATCTTCGGCGGCGCTGAGCACTTCTCCGTCCTTCATGCTGACGGGCAGAATATAAACATGGTAGGGAGCAATGGGCATGGGCCAGATTATTCCATCTTCGTCATGGTTCTGTTCAATTGCTGCCGCCATCGACCTTCCCACACCGATGCCGTAGCAGCCCATAATGATTAATTTCTCCTCACCCTGGGCATCTTGAAAGGTGGCTTTGAGCGCCTGGCTGTATTTGGTGCCCAGTTTGAAAACGTGCCCCACTTCTATTCCTTTTTCGATGGTCAGTGTGGAGCCGCATCTGGGGCAAGGGTCATCCGCCTCTAATAACCTTAAATCCTGAAAGTCGTGAACCTCGAAGTCTCTGCCGATATTGACGCTCAGAAGATGGTAGTCATTTTCGTTTGCGCCGGTTACGAAATTTTTCAGCCCTTTTACGGCTAAGTCGGCGATTACTTTTATTCCCTCAAGCCCCACCGGACCAGAGAAACCCTCAGGCCCCCCCGTGATCTTCTGTATGGCGGCGCTGTCGGCCATCTTCAACTCCTGTGCGCCGGAGAAATTCAAGAGCTTGGCCTCGTTGACCATATGATCTCCTCGCACCAGCACCGCAAGGGGGGTATCGTCCGCCAGGTAGATCATGGTTTTTACCAGTTCCTTTGAAGTAACTTTCAAGAAGCGGCAAACCTCATCTACCGTTTTCATCTCCGGCGTGTGGACCTTTTCCATCGGCCTGGATTGCTCGCCCGCCGGGTAGTCCACTTCCAGCGTTTCCGCTTTAGTTACGTTAGACGCGTAGTCGCAGGCCACACAGTGAACTATTTCATCCTCGCCGCTTTCGGCCAGGACCATGAATTCATTAGACACGCTCCCCCCGATAGGGCCTGAATCGGCCTCTACGGCACGAAAGCGCAGGCCGCAGCGCTTGAAGATGAGCGTGTAAGCCTCGTACATTGATTTATAGCTGGCGTCGGCCCCTTCATCGTCAGTGTCGAAGCTATAGGCGTCCTTCATGAGGAACTCTCTCCCCCGCATTATTCCGAAGCGGGGGCGATACTCGTCGCGGAACTTGGTTTGTATCTGGTACAGGTTGAGGGGAAGGCTGCGGTAAGAACGTATTTCCTTTCGTATAAGGTCTGTAAACATTTCCTCATGGGTGGGGCCCAGGCAGAAATCCCTGCCCCTTCTGTCCTTAAGGCGGATCAGTTCCTTGCCGTAGACGTTCCAACGGCCGCTCTCGATCCATAGCTCGGCGGGGTTCAGGGCGGGCATGAGCATTTCCTGGGCGCCGGCGCGGTCCATCTCTTCGCGTATTATGTTTTCCACTTTTTTGAGCACCTTGTAGCCCATAGGTAGTATCATATAGATGCCCGCTGCTACTTGTCGTATCATACCGGCTCTGAGCATCAATTGGTGGCTGATCACTTCTGCATCGGCCGGGACTTCTCTGGTCGTATGTAACAGCATTCCGGAGAGTCGCATTCATTTTACCTTCCGATTAGGCTATTGATTTCTTTCATAAGGGCTTCGTAAATTTCTTCCTGTTTCAGCTTTCCGGCTATTTCACCTTTTTTAAACAGCAGCCCTCCGTCTTTGCCGTAAGCCACACCCACGTCGGCGCTTCTTGCCTCGCCCGGGCCGTTAACCTCACATCCCATGATGGCTACCTTAAGATTTCCATCCATATTGCTGACTTCCTTTTCCACCCGTTCTACCGTGCTTATCAGGTCGCTCGTGCATCGGCCGCAGGTGGGGCAGGAGATGATTTCTATGCCCGCGTCGCGCAGGCCCAATGCTTTGAGCAGTTGGCGACCGACTTTCACCTCCTCAACCGGATTGCCGGTTATGGATACCCGTATGGTGTCCCCGATGCCGTCCAGCAGCAGGGCGCCTATTCCTACTGAAGATTTTATGGCAGAGGGCAGCAGGGTACCTGCCTCTGTAACCCCCAGGTGGAGGGGATAATCGACCATCTCGGAGATTTTACGATAAGCCTGTATCGTTGTAACAACGTGGGAGGACTTGAGCGAGATTTTAACCTGGTGAAAGTCGAGTTCTTGAAGAACGCTCACTTGCCTTAATGCGCTCTCCACGAGCGCCTCCGCTGTGGGTTGCCCATACCGGGCGAGGATATCCTTCTCCAGGGAGCCGCTGTTGACGCCTATCCGGATGGGTGCCTCCGCTCGAGCGGCTTTCTCAGCCACTTCCTCAACTCTGGACCGAGAACCTATGTTGCCGGGGTTTATGCGCAGCCCGTCGGCCCCTTCCTCCAGTGCCATGAGGGCCAGACGGTGATCGAAATGTATATCGGCCACGATTGGCAGCCGGGTACGCCCTTTGAGTTTACCTATTGCACGGGCGGTTTCAGAGTCAGGCACGGCCACGCGCACCACCTCGCAGCCTGCTTCCTCCAGCTCTGCTATCTGGGCGGCGGTGGCCTCCACGTCCGATGTGGAGGTCTTGGTCATGGATTGGACGGATATGGGAGCCTCTCCGCCCACCGCCAGACAGCCCAATTTTATCTGTCTGGTGCGTCTCCTTTTTATATGAGTCGAAGCTATTTGTCCTTCCACCTCAAAAGCCTGATTTTGGAAATGCAACTACGTAACCGATAATTAAAGCGAATTGTGAAGAGTTCATTTTTCTACTATGCGCAGTATGTCGTTGTAAACAACGTAGACCATGAGCAGTATCAGGAGCATGATTCCTATCTGCTGGGCGACCTCGCGCTGACGGATGGTGAAAGGTTTTCTGGATACGGCTTCCACGGCAAAAAACAGTATATGCCCGCCGTCAAGCGCTGGCAGCGGCACAAGGTTTATAACCCCCAGGCTTAAACTCAAAACTGCCGTCAATGAAATAACACTTAATATCCCCTGTCTAGCTTGTTCGCCGACAATGGTAGCTATGCCTATGGGACCGGCAATGTTCTTGGGCGAGAGTTTTCCCTGGATTATTTTTACTATGCTTACGACTGTGAGCCGAGTAACGCTTCCGGTCAACTTTGCCCCTTTAAATATTGCCATTGCGGGATTGTATCTC
The DNA here is from genome assembly GCA_030620925.1 of Nitrospinota bacterium. Taxonomy (GTDB): domain Bacteria; phylum JAUXIQ01; class JAUXIQ01; order JAUXIQ01; family JAUXIQ01; genus JAUXIQ01. Next base: position 779 of record JAUXIQ010000268.1, on the reverse strand, counting down.
TCTGTCACCACTTCATCCGCCTTCACTCCGATGACCCCGGTCTGAACGGTTTCACCGAAGATGTTCTTTGTTTCCATCGGTTCGGGAGTTATCTGAACATCGAAGACGCTCTCCCCCCGCTGAATTTTAAAGGTGATGGTCTTACCGGCATTGTTCATAACCATTTTGCGCAAATCATCAAAGTCTTTTATTTTCCGCCCCTCTGCGGCGATTATCTTATCCCCATTAAGTATTCCCGCCTGCATAGCAGGTGAATCCGGTACAACCTCTCCAACTCTCGTCGTGAGCGTAGGTATTCCTATCATGTGCAGGACGGCGAAAAGAACGACTGCCAGCAGGAAGTTAAACCCCGGCCCCGCGGCCACTATGGCCAGTCTGCTTGGCAGGGGTTTCTCTGAAAATGATTTTTCCGGGTCCTGGGCTTCTTCTGAAGGGTCATCCCCCATCATTTTTACGTAACCACCCAGTGGAACGGCCGAGATCACATACTCCGTCTCTCCCTTCTTTTTCCCCACCAGTTTAGGCCCGAAGCCGAGCGAAAACTTAAGGACCCCCACACCCAACCTCTTGGCGAACAGAAAGTGGCCTAATTCGTGGATGAAGATGAGTATGCCTATCACGATGATGAAATAGATTACTGTGGTAGCTATTTGCATGCTCCTTTTTTCTCCTTTGAGCTGGGACATAAAAGCTTATCGGTAAATCTACCTTTTTTTCAATTATATTTCCATACTTCCACTATCTCAACATTATCTGGTGGTGAAAACTGAAAGAGGTTG